>CALXSA010000081.1 GCA_944390995.1 uncultured Clostridia bacterium | reverse complement strand
AAATGGAGGTATTTCAGGTCAAGCAACTGAAATAAAAATCCATGCAGACCAAATGATTAAGACAAGAGAAAAAATAAATAAATTATTGAGCGAAAGAACAGGTCAACCAATTGATGTAATTGAAAGAGATACAGAAAGAGACCATTACATGACAGCACAAGAAGCTCTTGAATATGGATTAATTGATGGAATAATGGATAAAAGAAAATAATATTATAGCAATATGAAAAGAATGCAAATAAAAATTAATAAAATATTATTATTTTGATATAATATCACATATGAAAATGAGTGACATATAAGGAATGTAGTATAAAAGAATTTGAATTTTATACTACATAAACCTTAGTGCAAAATGAGAAAGGAAAGATTAAAAATGCCTAAAAAGACTCAAAGTATTAGATGTTCTTTTTGTGGAAAACCACAAGAAAGCGTTCATAAAATGGTTGCAGGTCCGGGAGTATACATTTGCAATGAATGTATTCAGGTATGCAATAATATATTGGAAACAGATGATTATGAAGAATTTGATGATAGATATACATTAAATGAAGAAGAAAAATTGCCTACACCAGAAGAAATAAGAAAAATTTTAGATGAATATGTTATAGGGCAAGATGAAGCTAAAAAAACATTATCAGTAGCTGTATATAATCATTACAAACGTATAAATAGTGAAGAAGAAAAATCAGAGGATGGAGTAGAAATACAAAAAAGTAATGTACTTTTACTTGGTCCTACTGGCTGTGGAAAAACATTTTTAGCACAAACACTTGCTAAAATATTAAAAGTTCCATTTGCAATAGCAGATGCAACAACATTAACAGAAGCAGGTTATGTTGGTGAAGATGTTGAAAATATTCTACTTAAATTAATTCAAGCAGCAGATTATAATATAGAAAAAGCTGAAAAAGGAATTATATATATTGATGAGATAGATAAGATTTCAAGAAAGTCAGAAAATCCATCAATTACAAGAGATGTTAGTGGTGAAGGTGTGCAACAAGCATTATTAAAAATAGTTGAAGGAACAGTTGCATCAGTACCACCTCAAGGGGGAAGAAAACATCCACATCAAGAATTTTTGCAAATCAATACTTCAAATATATTGTTCATATGTGGAGGAGCTTTTGAAGGATTAGACAAAATAATTGGTGAAAGAATAGGTAAAAAGGCAATAGGATTTGGCACAAATATACAAAGTGCAAAAGAAGTGGATAAATACAAAATTTATGAAGAATTGTTACCACAAGATTTGCTTAAATTTGGATTAATCCCAGAATTTGTAGGTAGACTACCAATAATAGCAACACTACGCGAATTAGATAGAAATGCTCTTATAGACATTATGACAAAGCCAAAGAATGCTTTAGTAAAACAATACAAAAAATTGCTTGAAATAGATGGAGTTGACTTAGAGTTTACGGGGGAAGCATTAGAAGCAATTGTTGATAAAGCAATAGAAAGAAAAACAGGCGCAAGAGGATTACGTTCTATTATGGAAGAAACTATGAGAGATGTAATGTATGATATACCTTCAAATCCTAAAATAGTTAAATGCACTATTACAAAGGAAACTGTTGAAGGAACAGCAAAGCCAGAGGTTGTTATTGATGAAAATAGAGTAGAAAAACCTAAAAAAGTTAAAAGACAAAAAACAGAGGCAAAAGAGACAGCGTAGATTTTGCAAATAGCAAAAAGTTGAGACCTAATCGATGTAGTAAAATTAATACATTAATACAAAAATTAAGCCGGGGAGCAGGTGCTCCCTGGCTTTTGTGTTTCTGGCAAATAAGTTACAAAATCTGCTTTATAAAGTTCGCGAGAGGGTAACACAACTTGCCAATTTTGATTGTAAACGGCTGTGACGCCTTGAAGGTCATCGCAACCTCGGTCAAGTTTCGGCCAGTGAAGGTGTATTTGATTTCCTCCAGCTGGGTTGAGCCTTTAGAGGCCTTTTTGTCATCATTAGACTGGAATGACCGCTGACATTTGCTCAAGGTAGCCACATTATAGTAAGAAACCTTAAAGTCTGGTGTAGACTTGGCACACTCATGGCACAACAGCCAATAGTAATGCAAGTCCGAGTCAGTCATACTCCGGCCTAATTTGGACATAGTGATTCCGTGGTCAGCATTTTCTGCTAACTCAAGAATCGAAAGCTTCTTTTCTTGAGTTTGACCAGAAAAATTCGTTATGATTTTTACCATGAATAATTACCTCCACAATCAATAACACGGGTCTACAATACGAGTACCTATAATTATACTACTTTTTCTTTGATATGTCAATTACAAAACATACAAAAATGTAATAATTTGGAAAATATATTGAAGTCTATGTTAAAAATCATTAAATAGTGTATAACAAGTAAAGATTAATAAAATTTTAATTGAAACATATGGCATAAGCTGATATAATAATATTTGTAAAGTTACAAGGTTTTAAAGAATAAGCCAAGTGAGAATATAACTATTCATAAATAATAAAAAGGGGAAAATTATGAACACAATTTTATTAGTAGAAGACAGCGAATCAATAG
>CALXSA010000080.1 GCA_944390995.1 uncultured Clostridia bacterium | reverse complement strand
CCATTTTTACCTCCTAAAGAAGATTTGTACAAAACTTTATTAAAGTATATTAGACAAAACTAAAACTTATGACAAAAGTTAAATTTTTTTCAGTTGAGACGCTGTCAATAGGGACGCCCCTTTTTGACACTATTGTGTCAAAAAGGGGCGTCCCCATTGACAAAAAGGGGCGTCCCCATTGACAGCGTCTCAACGTAAAATTCCCAAAACAAAATTAATTTGCATATTATATACAAATGTGATAGAATGTGCGTGATGAGCAAAAATATTTACTCAAATTATGCGTATTGACTAAAGAAAAATTTGACTTAAAATATTACATTTGAAAGGAATTGAGAAATATGGCTAATTACATTGAAATTTTAAAAGCTAATAATCAAGAACACTTATTAAATTATTTAGAAATGGCAGATGAAACTAAGAAGAACGAATTAATTAAAGAAATAGAAGGTATTGATTTTGATTTACTTAATGAATTGTATAAGATAAGTAAAAGGGATAAAGAAAAGGCTATAGGAAGCCAATTAATAGAACACGTTAAATTTGTTGATAAATATAAAATGAATGAAGAAGATTTTAACAAATATAAAGAGGTAGGAGAGAATATTATAAAAAATGGTGAATATGCAGTAGTTACAATGGCAGGAGGTCAAGGAACAAGATTAGGTCATGATGGCCCTAAAGGCACTTTTTTACTTGATGTTAAGCCTAAGCCAAAGTACTTATTTGAAATATTAGCAGATGGAATAAAAAGAGCAAATGAAAAATATGGTGTTATTTTAAATTGGTACATAATGACAAGTACGGAAAATGATGAAAAAACAGAAGAATTTTTTAAAGAGCATAATTATTTTGATTATCCAAAAGATAAAATTAAATTCTTTAAACAAGGCAATTTGCCTTTAATTAGCGAAGAGGGCAAGCTTTTAGTTGATGAAAATCTTCATATAAAATATGCTGCTGATGGAAATGGTTGCATTTATAAATCAATGAGAATAGATGGCATATTGGATGATATGAAACAAAAAGGTATTAAATGGGTATTTATTGGAGCAGTAGATAATGCACTTTTAAATATGATAGACCCAATTTTACTAGGATTAACTGTATGTGACGGAAATAAGATAGGTTCAAAGTCAGTAGTTAAGATAAGTCCAGAAGAACCAGTTGGTGTATTTTGTAAAAAGAATGGAAAGCCCGGTGTAATAGAATATACAGAGCTTCCAACAGAAATGGCTCATGAGGTAGATGAAGAAGGTGAGCTACTATTTGGCGAGTCACATATTATGTGCAATTTATATAGTATTGACGCTTTAGATAAAATAAGCAAAGAAAAATTACCTTATCATAGTGCACATAAAAAGGCTCCTTTCTTGAATGAAAAAGGTGAATTTATTAAGGTTACAAAGCCTAATGCATATAAATATGAAGCTTTTATATTTGATGGATTTGCGTATTTTGACAATATTTCAATTTTAAGAGGTAGAAGAAACGAAGATTTCGCACCAGTTAAAAATGCAGAAGGACCAGACAGTCCAGCAACTGCAGTGGAATTATATAATAATTATTGGAAGGTTTAATTAAAGTTAAATTATTTTATAAAAAGTGGCAATATATGTTTTGAAGCTTTTAGCGATCTGAGACAGCGTAAATACTTTGATAATAACTGAGTAGAACTGTCGAAGTGAGCGTGCGAGAGCTGAGCGAAGCGAACCGCGAAGTAACAGTGGAAAAACATTTATTGACACTGTATTTAAACTATTAATTTGTTAAAATTTTAGTTAGAAAGGATTTTAAAAATGGAAGATTGTAAAATTTCAAATTTATATAACCTAGATGAATCTATTGCAAAACCATTGCTAGAAAAATATACTTACCCTTGGGAAGTTTTGCCACATATAGAAGAATTTATTTTAGAACTAGGAAAGAGCTTAAATATAGAAGAATATGAGCAAATAGGGGAAAATGTGTGGATACATAAGTCTGCAAAAGTGTATAAATCAGCATATATAGGAGAAAATTGTATTATTTGTGAAGGCGCAGAAGTAAGACATTGTGCATTTATTAGAAAAAATGCAATTATAGGAAAAAATGCAGTAGTAGGAAATTCTACAGAACTTAAAAATGTTATTTTGTTTAATAATGTGCAAGTACCACATTACAATTATGTAGGAGATTCAATACTTGGTTTTAAGTCTCATATGGGAGCTGGCTCAATAACTTCAAATATTAAATCAGATAAAAAGCTAATTATTATTAAGGATGGAGAGCAAAAAATAGAAACAGGCATGAAAAAAATTGGATCAATGGTTGGAGACAATGTTGAAGTTGGATGTGGAAGTGTGCTAAATCCAGGAACAATTATTGGAAAAAATACTAATATATATCCACTTTCATCAGTAAGAGGTGTGGTAAAACCTAATAGTATTTATAAAAATAAAAATGAGATAGTTCTAAAAAAATAATAGAGTTACAATTAGTAAATGCGGAAAGATGTATATTGTAGCTTTAATAAAAGATAAGCTGGGAATAGGGTATAAACGAAAAAAAGTGGTGAATTGTAAAAGTAAAATATAGTTTGTAAAACTAACGTCTATTGTAAGATTAATATCTAAAAATAGGCGCTTT
>CALXSA010000079.1 GCA_944390995.1 uncultured Clostridia bacterium | reverse complement strand
TGAAGATGAAGGTTGCAATTTAAGCAAAAAAAGTGACATGAATTTTAATAGCATCACATCACTTTTTACAAATTTTTTAAGAAAATTTACACAGTATTCTTGACAAGCTCAAATTGCATTTAATCTATGAAACCATTTTTTAAGTAACACCATTCTTCGAATTTATTATACTTTTCAAGCTTTCCACCAAATACTGTGCATCCTCTTTTGTATTATCCTTCCCAAAAGAAACTCTCAAAGTCCCATTTATATACTCCTTCTCCAGCCCAATGGCAGTTAGCACATGAGACGGCTCCGGATTAGACGTACTGCAAGCCGAACCTGCCGAAGCACAAATGCCTAGCTCATCTAACTTAAATAAAAGCTCAGAGCCATCCACTCCAGAAAAACTAATGCTTGCATTTCCCGGAAGCCTTTCTACCAAATCTCCATTCACCTTAACATTTGGTATACTTCTCTGCACCTCAGATATATAGTAATCTCTAAGTTCTTTTAATTTACTATTATACTCATCAAACTGCCCATATATAAGATTAATTGCTTTTCCCAAGCCTACTATCTCCGCCACATTCTCTGTTCCAGCCCTTAAATTGCTCTCTTGCTCTCCTCCATCTTGCAACTTCTTTATCTTAATGCCATCCTTAATATATAAAACCCCCACTCCCTTTGGAGCATAGAACTTATGCCCAGACAAAGAAAGCATATCAATATTCATTTTCTTAACATCTATCCTCGCATTGCCAATTGCCTGAACAGCATCCGTGTGGAACACAATATTTTTTTCCTTTGCAATTCTACCAATTTCCTCAATCGGCTCAATCGTTCCAATTTCATTATTCGCAAACATTATAGTAATTAGAATAGTATCAGGAGTAATTGAATTCAACAACTGCGCAACATCTATAAAGCCTTTCTCGTCCACATTCAAATACGTAACTCTAAAACCTTCCTTCTCAAGGCTCTTGCAACTATCTAACACCGCATGATGCTCAATTTTACTTGTAATAATATGATTTCCTTTCTCCCTATTCGCATACGCAAAACCTTTAATCGCCAAATTATCGCTATCACTACCACATGAAGTAAAATAAACCTCAGAAGGCTCACAATTAATAACATTAGCCACTTGTCTTCTAGCATTATTAATAGCCCTCTTTGCACTTCTTCCAAGCGAATACATAACAGACGCATTACCATATTCCATACCAAAATATGGTATCATTTCCTTTATAACTTCTTCCCTGACAGGCGTAGTCGCCGCATGGTCAAAATATCTAATTTTCATCTCAATTTTGTATGATTTATTTATCATACACTCCTTCCTTTAAATTTTCGCACAAAAAAATTACATATACTATATTATATGCAATTTTTTACTAATTATTACCTGAGTTTCGGTTGCTCCACCTCTCCACTCGAATGTTTTTATATGCATCAACCACCTGAGAATACTTTCTATACTCATCCTCCCAAACCATATCCGGTATTTTGTCAAAAGCAGCAAATACTTTTTCCGCTTCACTCAAAAAAACAATTTGCTCCTGTGGCGTCATAAGCTGATACTTTTTTGAAAAAATATATAATTTATCTAACATTTGGTTTGCCTGTATAAAACTCCAAAAGTCTTTGACCTTTATACCAGCCAATTTTAGCTGTAACACCGAAAAGGCAATTAAACCAAAAATTATTAGTAATAATATGTATATTATTACGGCCAACCCCATATTAATTTTCCTCTCTTGTAAATATATGGATTATTATATCATTTGACCTTTTTTTATTCAATACCCTTTGGCGTTTTTTTATTGTGTAATTGTTACATATTTCTGATTTCTACTTTTTGGCTTATCTGGAATTGTCATTTGTAATTTGCCTTCTTCTAATAATGGATTTAAGTAATCATACATAAATGTTGGTCTATGTTTTAATCCAATATATTCCATAATTTCCTTTACACTTTTTGGCTCTTTGCAAAATTCTAAAATCAAATTAATTTTATATTCTTTCTTGTTCGGTTATCTTGTTCGGTATAACTTGTTCGGTATCATATTTAAAAGGATTTTCTCTATATTTAAATGTAACCCTCAAAAAATGTTCCATAAATTTAAAACAACTTTTATCATAAACATCTAATATTCTTAATACTCCAGAACCTATATTTTCAATCAAATCAACATCTTTAAGACCAACTACTTGTCCATCTTTTCTAACACCTACATAAATAATTCCACCTTCTTTGTAGTTAAGAAAAGCTATTACTTCTTGCTCAAAATCTTCATTTAATTGTTCTTTGTTTTCAATTCTGTTTGTTTTAGCATTTTGCATAAAATCACTTTGGATTGTTATCTTACTCTATATATTCTTCATAGAGATTATATTTCCCTTTTTATAATGCAAAAAATATCAAGAGACAATTTTACGCCCCTTGATATTACTATGGTGCAGCTGGCCGGAATCGAACCGGCACGAGATTTAGGTCTCGCAGGATTTTAAGTCCTGTGCGTCTACCAGTTCCGCCACAGCTGCATGCGTTTGAACTGACAATAGTTATTTTACTACGTTTTACTAACATTTGTCAATAGCTATATTGAAATTTTCTAAAATATATGATAAACGTCAATTGAAAAAGTAAATTCTATTCAATAGAAAATAAATATAAATTAATACTAAATTAACAGTTATTGTAAGATTAAATAAAATTCAGTATAATATAAATGTGGATACTTCTTGAGAAAGAAGGTATTTTATGAGCTTT
>CALXSA010000078.1 GCA_944390995.1 uncultured Clostridia bacterium | reverse complement strand
AGAACATTTCAGCGAACGAGAGCAGTCACAGCATTAGAGACTTGTGATATGGGTTATCTGCGAAGTGGAGCGGGCAAGCTGGAGCGAAGCGACCCAAAGAGTAGAAATGTGAAAGAATGTATGTTGAAGCTTTTTTTTAATTACATTATTATGTCAAAAAGGGGCGTCCCTATTGACAGAAATGTGAAAGAATGTATGTTGAAGCTTTTTTTAAATTACATTATTATGTCAAAAAGGGGCGTCCCTATTGACAAATTGTGTCAAAAAGGTGCGTCCCTATTGACAGCGTCTCCAACGTAAAATATTACGCATTTTGAAAAATTTCTTCAAATTCTTTTTCATTAATTACTTCTTTTTCAAGCAATACACCTGCTACTGCATCCAATTTATCTCTATGAAGTGAAAGCAATCTTTGTGCTTTTTCATAAGCATCTTCTAAAATAGTTTTTACTTCTTTGCCTATTTCATCTTCTAAGTTGTTTCCAAGTAATTGCATTTGATATGGGTCTTTTTCTAAATTAATAGACATCGGACCTATTTTGTCGCTCATGCCATAAACAGTAACCATATCTCTTGCTATTTTCATTGCTACTTCTATGTCATTGCTTGCACCTGTAGAGATGTCATCTAACGCTACTTTTTCAGCAGCTCTACCTCCAAGTAGTGATATTAGTTTTTCTTCCATTTCTGTTTTTGAAACGTAGAATTTGTCTTCGTTTGTTTTATACATTGTGTATCCACCAGCTACGCCTCTTGGAATTATAGATACTTCTTTTATGTCTTTTTGTGTTTCTAGGTATCTACTTACTACTGCATGTCCAGCCTCGTGGTAAGCAGTTAATTTTTTGTCTTTTTCTGATACTACTCTGTTGTGTTTTTCAAGTCCCACGGTTACCTTTTTAACAGCATCTTCTATGTCGGAATTATTTATTGCATCATGCTTTTTATTTGTAGCAATTATTGCCGCTTCATTTAAAATATTTTCAAGTTCTGCACCTGTAAATCCTGCTGTATCTCCTGCTATTGATTTAAAATCAACATCTTCTGCAATTTTTTTATTTTTGCTATGAATTTTCAATATTTCTTCTCTTCCTTTAATATCTGGAAGTGCTATATTTATTGTTCTGTCAAATCTACCTGGTCTTAACAATGCTTCATCAAGCATTTCTGGTCTATTTGTAGCAGCAATTACTATTATAGATTGGTCTGAATCAAATCCGTCCATTTCAACCAATAATTGATTTAGAGTCTGATTATTTTCTGAGTCTGCTCCATTATTGCTTGCTCTTCTTGAACCTATTGCATCAATTTCATCTATAAATATTATGCAAGGGGAAATCTTTTTTGCTCTCTCAAAAAGTTTTCTAACTCTTGATGCTCCAAGTCCTGCAAACATTTCAACAAATTCTGAACCACTCATAGATATGAATGGAACATTTGCTTCACCTGCAATAGCTTTTGCAATTAATGTTTTACCAGTTCCGGGTTTACCACAAAGTAATACTCCTCGAGGAGTTTTTGCTCCCATTTTTGAATACTTTTCTGGATTTTTCAAAAACTCTACTATTTCTAGCATTTCAGATTTTTCTTCATCTAAACCTGCAACATCTTTAAATGTTATTTTGTCTTGTGATACATCTGGGTCATATACTTTTCCTTTATCTCCTAATCCTTGCATTTGGAATATTAGTATTACTAAAATGACTAATATTAATGTTGGTAAAATTGATACAAAACCTTCTGAAAATGATAGTAGCGCGTTTCTTGGTTTTTGTATTAATTCTATATCATTTTCTGTATTGTCATCTTGAAGCTTGTCTTGTATTAACTCTACAAAGGCTTGTGTGCTAGGAACTATTGCGTGTTTTTCTTCTTCTTCATCTTTATATTTTAATTTTAAAGATGTGCTACCAACAGTCATTTCTATTGATTCTAATTTGCCATTTTCAATATCTTCAATAAGTTGTGTATATGATACTTCTAGTTCATCATTTTCTTGATTATTTTGAATAATTATCAATGTAAGTATTATGGCTAGTGCTAATAAGATTGGTATAATTGCATAAAGTACTTTTTTCCATTTACTATCATTCGGCTTTTTTTGATTTTTGTCTGACATTTGATTTTCCTTTCTTTTTTATTGCTAATTTTTGATTTACTTTTAAATCAATTTATATGTTAAGAATAAATCTATCCTCTTTAATTTTTGTTATTTATAATTATGCTTTTCAAAATTTTCAAATTTATTTTTCTTGAATATTAGCCTGTGGCTCAGGATTATCTTTATTATTTTTTAATTCTGTACCAGAATTTTTACTATCTTTACCTTCTTTTTTCTTGTTGTCGTCCTTTTCTTTGTTCTTTTCATCTTTATTTTGCTCTTTTTCATTTTTCTTATCCTGATTTTGTAATTCTTCAGGATTATAATTTTTGTTCATAATTTCTATTTGAATTTGAACTTTTTTCTTAATTATTTCTGACCTCATAATTAAAAGAGCTGCAATTAAATATACATAAGCAATTAGAGTGTACATTATTTGGAAATATGGTATTACAAATCCTGTAAACATATTTACTATTAAGTAAATTGCGTTTAGTATTACTGGTAGAGTAATGGCAGAAATGCTCAAACTATATAAAGCACCATATTTGAATGGTATTCTAATTAATCTACTTACTATAAATCCTAATAGTGAAAGTGCAATAGTGTCTAATATAGCTGTTAGGAAATATGTTAAAAATGTAGATATGAATATTACTGCAAATATATTTGCTAAAATATTATATGAGTTTTCTCCTGAAAACATATTTACTATATAGTCTTTGTTTATTTCGTTTAAATCAATTGTATTGCCTAGTTCTTCATAGGTTTGTGTCGTAATGCTTGTACTATTTTGTTGCTTTAAAAGCACGTG
>CALXSA010000077.1 GCA_944390995.1 uncultured Clostridia bacterium | reverse complement strand
ATGATAAACGTAAAGATATTGAAAAAAAAGATGCTGAAATACGTATGAAAAAGCAAAGTGCTAGATATTAGTTGTTTATTGATGATTTTGAATATTTTGAAAAGTTTTTTAATAACATTATTAATTTTATTTATATTTTAGAGGGAGTATATATAATTTTTGCAGTGAGCTCGTGTGGGGACCGACAAATTATAAGCTGTATAAACTTAAGCAACACTTTGCGAAAAGTTTATTACAGCTTATTATGCAGTTGGGACGAACAAAAAAATTATATATACTCCCTCTATTAATATAACAATTCATTTTAATAAACTATTTATTTAAATATTCAAAATCATCAATAAATAGTGTTAAGCTTTATTACTTGAACCAAATACATCTTTTATTTTATGTTTTACTACTTCTTCTATTAAATTTCTAGCATTTCCTAGATATTTTCTTGGGTCAAATACAGATGGGTCTTCTGCAAATGTTTTTCTAATTGCTGCTGTCATTGCTAGTCTTAAGTCTGTATCTACATTTATTTTTGAAACTCCTGAAATACTTGCTTCATGTAGCATTTCATCTGGTACACCTTTTGCTCCTGGTATATTTCCACCATATTTATTACACATTTCTACTAATTCTGGAATAACTGTTGAAGCTCCGTGTAAAACTATTGGTGTATGAGGTAATTTTTCTTTTACCTTTGCTAAAATATCAAATCTTAGTTTAGCTTCTCCTTTAAATTTATATGCTCCATGGCTTGTTCCAATTGCTATAGCTAATGAATCACAACCTGTTCTTTCCACAAATTCTTTTGCTTGGTCTGGGTCTGTATACATAGCATCAGATGCTGCCACATTAACATCATCTTCTATTCCTGCTAATTTTCCAAGCTCTGCTTCTACTACCACTCCTTTAGAGTGAGCATATTCTACTACTTTTTTTGTTAGTTCTATATTTTCTTCAAAGTCATATTTTGAACCATCAATCATTACTGAAGAAAAACCGTTATCTACGCACATTTTACATGTCTCAAAATCTGGTCCATGGTCTAAATGTAATGCAAGTGGAATATCATACTCGTCTAATGCAGATTCTATCATCTTTTTTAAGTATTCTATCCCTGCATATTTTATTGCACTAGAAGATGCTTGTAATATAACTGGTGAATTTTCGTCAGCAGCTGCTTTAACAATTGCTTGTACTATTTCCATATTATTTACATTAAAAGCTCCTATGGCAAAATGCTCCTTCATTGATTTTTCAAACATATCTTTAGTTGTTACTAATGGCATAATATTTCCTCCTTTTTTTACCTAGTATAACTATTTTATTTCTAAATTTTGTTAATGTCAATATATTATCTTGAAATAATAATTGACATAATTTTTATTGAGTGATACAATTTGTTCGGGCACAATTTAAGTGTCATCATTCTAGTCGACTGCAAATGTGGTTGACGACGCAAAGATTGGAGGACAAGTTTATGGGATTACGGAAACGTTTTTACGTCGATATTCAGACATTAAACAATGCCGTGACCGGCTCGCTACATTTATGTGTAGCAAAGTTTCCAGATGGTGAAACGGTTCGCTTTATTGTTGATTGCGGTCTTTTCCAAGAGCGCGTTGAGAAAGTCAACGATGAGGACGAATCTGCTAGAGAAAATATCAACGATCTCTATAATCGGTCTTTTCCTTTTACAGAAGATTCTTTGGATTTTTCTCTTATCACTCACAACCACGTGGATCATGTTGGTAGACTTCCTTTGCTGTACAAAAATGGATATGCAGGCAAAACCTATATGTCCATTCCTACTAAGGAATTAATCCGGCATGCATTAAATGACAGTTGCAAGGTCCTTCGGGAAACTGCTAAACGGCGTCATGTTTCTGCACTCTATACAGATACTGACGTTGGTCAAGCCCTTTCAAACTTTTACGGAATGCCTTATGATGAGCCTTTTTATCTGGTACCTAACAAGGTTAAGGTTACCTTTTTCAAAAACGGACATCTGGTAGGCGCAGCATTAATTTTGGTTCAGATTTACTCTAGTTCCTCGAAAGAAGTTATTAATCTTCTCTTTACAGGAGATTATAACAAGAAAAACATGTTCTTTAAAGTTCCTGATTTACCTAAGTGGCTCTATGAACTTCCTGTAACTATTATTCAGGAAAGCACTTATGGTAATATGGATACTACTGACATTGAAGAGTGTTTTGAAGAGAACATTCTTCGTGGAACCCGTGAGCAAAAGACCATTGTAGTTCCTGCATTTTCTCTTGGGCGTTACCAAGAAGTACTTTATTTTCTCAAGACATTGCAGAAAAGAGGTGCTTTAGACCCCAATATTCCAATTTACGGTGATGGAAAACTTGCGGCAACCTACACCAATATGTTTTTGAACAATCCCAATCTCGGAATTGATTCAGAAATGACTGATTTTCTCCCCGAAAATGTTGAGTTTATTTCTGGTAGCGAAGCTAGAAGTAACGTAATTGCTGATATTCACAGCAAGATTATTGTTACAACTAGTGGCATGGGTTCTTATGGACCTGCTCAGGAGTATATTTCCAAGCTTATTTCTAATCCTAATGCACTAATCCATTTTACTGGATATACTGCTGAGGGAACTCTTGGAAGACGTTTGAAGGACACCGAAATCGGTCAAGACGTAAAAGTTGGCTCCATTATGAAAATCAAACGTGCCGAAGTCATGTATACTACCGAGTTTTCGGCGCATGCCAAGGCAAACGAAATGATTGATTTTCTGAATAGCTTCAGTAAAATCAACTTCATTATCGTAAATCATGGTGAGCCAGAAGTGAAGGAAAAGTTTGCATCTCGCATTTTGCGTGAGGTAAACAATGTTAAGGAAGTCGGTATAGCAAGTAGAGATACTTTCTTCCGTATCGACCCATACAAATGTGTGAAATCTATGAGCACACACTTCCAATAACCTTAAAGTCTAGCATTTAGTCTTGTTTTAAAGGGAAGTACCTATATGGTGCTTCCCTACTTTTTTACATTTTACATATCATATTATATTTTGCATATATTTTATAGGTGTGTCCTCTATTTTCCATTTTCCATTTTCACATTTATAACTACTGCACATAGATTCATCTGCTTGTTTTGTGTCACAACCTACTACTGGTGTTACAATAATTTGCTCTAATTTGCATTCCTGTCTTCCCACATCATTGTATTTACAACTTCCTACTGTACAATTTATTTTTTGATTTTTTTCCATAAAA
>CALXSA010000076.1 GCA_944390995.1 uncultured Clostridia bacterium | reverse complement strand
ATGTACAATGGTGTAAAGATGAATATAGTAGACACACCAGGGCATGCGGACTTTGGAGGAGAAGTTGAGCGTGTACTTAAAATGGTGGATGGTGTACTTTTATTAGTCGATGCTTTCGAAGGACCAATGCCTCAAACAAGAGAGGTTTTGAAAAAGTCATTGGCGCTAAATTTAAAGCCAATAGTTATAATAAATAAAATAGATAGACCAGGGGCAGAGCCACTAAAAGTGGTTGATAAAGTGCTTGAGTTATTTATCGAATTAGATGCAAACGATGAGCAGCTAGATTTTCCTGTTATTTATGCATCTGCAAAAAATGGAATTGCAAAAATGCACTTAGAAGACGAGAGCGACAACATAAACTGCATATTTGATACAATAATTTCAAACATTGAGCCTCCAAAATGCGAGATTGAAGGACCAATGCAAATGCTTGTATCAAACATAGATTATGACGATTACTTAGGCAGAATTGCAGTAGGTAGAGTAGAAAGAGGAACAATTACTGCAAATACTGGTGTTGCAATATGTAAGAAAGATAAAACCGAAAATGGAAAGATTGCAAAATTGTTTACCTATGAAGGACTAAAAAGAGTGGAAACAGAGTCAGTTACAGCAGGAGATATAATATGTCTATCAGGAATTCCAGACATAAACATAGGTGATACAATTTGTGATATTAACAACCCAGAGAAAATACCTTTTGTTGATATTGACGAGCCCACTGTTTCTATGACATTCAGCGTAAACAACGGACCATTTGCAGGAAAAGAAGGACAATTTGTTACATCAAGACACATTCGCGATAGGTTAATGAAAGAATTGGAAAGAAATGTAAGCTTACGTGTAAAAGAAACAGACTCAGCAGATAGTTTTGAGGTTTGTGGACGTGGAGAGTTGCATTTGTCAGTTTTGATTGAAACAATGAGGAGAGAAGGCTTTGAGCTTTTGGTATCTCGTCCAAAAGTTATATATAAAGAAATCGACGGCGTAAAATGCGAGCCAATTGAAAGACTTGTAGTAAATGTGCCAGACGATTCAATAGGAAATGTTATAGAAAAGCTTGGTAGACGTAAAGCAGAAATGATAAACATGGAGCCACAGGAAGCAGGACACACAAAAGTTGAATTCAAAATTCCAGCAAGAGGTTTAATAGGATACAGAACAGAATTCTTAACAGACACAAAAGGCGAAGGCACTATGAACAGCATTTTCGATTGCTATGAACCATACAAGGGAGAAATTCAAGCAAGAACAAGAGGAGTTCTAGTTGCATTTGAAAAAGGTACTTCTGTAACTTACGGACTATACAACGCGCAAGAAAGAGGAGAACTATTCATAGGAGCAGGTGTAGAAGTTTATGAGGGAATGATAGTTGGTATAAACTCAAGAAATGAAGATATATCAATTAACGTATGTAAAGAAAAGCATTTAACAAACACAAGGGCATCTGGCTCAGACGAAGCCCTAAGACTTGTTCCACCAATACAACTTTCACTAGAAAAAGCAATCGAGTTTATACAAGATGATGAGCTAGTTGAAGTAACTCCAAAGAACATTAGATTGAGGAAGAAGATTTTGGATAGTAAGACTAGGGAGCGTGAGGCCAGAAGAAAGTAAGCTTAGGCAAGATAATTGGTTTTAGCGTTGTTGAACTACGCGTCGAAAGTCCTCAACGTGCAATAAGCACGCCTGCGGCTTTCTAGCTTGTTCGCCTAGCTAAAACGCAATTCTTTTGCCTAAGCAGAAATGGCACTTAATAAGATTGCTTATAGACAAAATTTAATTCTTTGCGAGCATGAAGTTGGGCAAAGATTGCGCTGCGAAAGTCCTTTGGCGTTGCAACAAGCACGCCTGCGGCTTTCTAGCTTGTTCGCCTAGCTAAAACGCAATTCTTTTTTGAAAGGACAAAATAAATTGAACAAAATAGAATTAGAGAAAATAAAAGAAAAGGCGCTGGAAGACCACATACCAATAATAATGGATGATACTTTGGAAGTTATTGAGAATAGATTAAAAAATGTAAAGCCTAGAAAAATATTAGAGATTGGCACTGCTGTAGGATATTCTGCCATTTGCTTTTCAGAATTTTTGAGTGAAGATGGAAAAATAGATACAATAGAAAGAGAACATGACAGAGTAGAAGAAGCAAGGAAAAATATAGAAAAGGCAGAGGTTCAAGATAAAATTAATATTATAGAAGGCGATGCAGTGGAAATTTTGCCTACCTTGCAAGGCAAGTACGATGTGGTTTTCATAGATGCATCAAAAGGAAAATATCCGTTTTTCCTTAAAGAGGCATTGCGATTACTTGCGGACAATGGAATTATTTTTGCTGATAATGTATTGTACAAGGGCTATGTACTAAGTGATTACAACAAACACAAACAGCGTACAGCAGTTAGAAATTTAAGAGAATTTTTAGCTGAGCTACAAAACAACCAAGAATTAAAAACCGAAATTCTTGAAGTCGGAGATGGCTTGGCTGTAGCAGAGAGATCAGTACAATAAAAAACACTGATGGCAATTTGCTATCAGTGTTTTTGAGGGTGGGGAGAGAATTTTAATTATAAGAAATTTTCATTCTTTCAAATGCTCTCCCAATTGGTTTATTCTGCAAAGGAACGCAGGATATTAAAAACATCCTCGTCATTGGTGGGAGGAATCTCATATTCCTCATACAGGGCTTCGTGGATGAGCCGAGTAAGCTCAGCAACGTATTCAATACGTTTCGGACTTCCCTTAGGAAAGGCTTCCTTGTCCTCAAGTACTTCAAGGAAACAAAGTCTCCAATCCCGCTCATCTTTCTCGCGTTCAAAAGCTGCCATTCTTTGACCATACGTTTCCTTTTTCATAGTAGAAACCCTCCTTATGCAAAGAATTACATATGTGTATTATATATTATTTTTGCCAAAAAGTCTACACGTTTCCGAAAAAAATTGTTTTTGAAGTCTTGAGGGGCACTATGTTGAGTTGTAAACTTTTTTGGAAAATGTTACAACTGTATTACGGAAATATCACATGTTATGTAGACAACATGTTGTTTTTTCCCTCTTTACAAAAATGCGAAAGTATTATATAATATTTTGCATGTAGTAAAATGAGTAAATGGAGGAGTTAGCATGAGTGAAAACAAAAATGAAGAACAAGAATTAGATATGAACCAATTGATGTTGGTGAGGAGGGAAAAGCTAGACAAGCTAAAAGCGGAAGGGAAAAATCCATTTAAAATAACAAGGTTTGATAGAACACATACAAGCAAAGAGATAAAAGATAATTACGACGAGTTAGAGGGA
>CALXSA010000075.1 GCA_944390995.1 uncultured Clostridia bacterium | reverse complement strand
TTAGGAATTACAACTGGCTCTCCACCTTCCATAACTGCAACACATGAATTTGTTGTACCTAAATCAATACCTATAATTTTTCCCATAATATTATCTTCCTTTCTATTGATAAATATTTTTTGGCGAACGATAAATTTAATTTATATAAATATATAAGCAATACCTTCGCCCCTTTTATCACTTATATAAAATTAAAAACTAGTTAGCTACGATGACCATCGAATGACGTATCACTCTATCCCCAATCTTATAGCCTTTTCTATATTCTTGCACAATTTCTTTTTCTCCCTTTGTATTATCTTGCACACTGCTCACTGCTTCATGCAATTCTGGGTCAAAAGTCTTGCCTACTGTCTCTATTTCTTCTACTCCTTTTGAAGCCAAAATATCTTTAAACTGCTTCAAAACAAGCTCTATTCCTTTTTTGTATTCCTCGTCCTTTGTCTCCGCATTTGCTGCATTTTCTAGATTATCTACAACAGGCAAAAGTCCTGAAACAATATCTGCAACAAGTGAGTTATACATGCCATCTCTTTCTTTTGCATTCCTTTTCTTGTAGTTGTCAAACTCTGCTGCAACTCTTTTCAACCTATCCTCTGCCTCCTCAATTTGAACCTTCTGAGACTCAACTTGTTTTTTTAGCTCTATAATTTCATCTGCCTTTTTGTTGTTCTCTCTCATTTCTTCATTTTGAACATCTTTTTCATCTTTCTCCATTCCTTATCCCTCATTTCTTTTTTATTTCCCATTTAACTTCTTACTAATATACTTCATAACCGAAATAACCTTAGAATAGTCCATTCTAGTAGGTCCTATTATTCCTATTGTACCCAAATCTCTATTTTTATACCTATGTTTGAATGTAACTATGCTAAAATCTTTTAATTTTTCGTTTTCGTTTTCATTTCCAATATACACATTTATGTCATTTGCAAACCCAGTATTTAGTAAGTCTGCCACAATTTCTTTTTGGTCTATTACATTTATGAAATTTTTAGCAACTTCTAAACTCTTAAACTCTGGTAAGTCAAACGCCTTATTTGCACCTTCCATATATATTTCTTCTTCTTCATTTATAACTTTACTCAAATGTTCCATAATTGGTTTTATTACCTCTAAGCTGTAATTCATGTGTGAAAAAATATATTCTTCCAAAGGTTTATCAATTGAATCTAATGGCTTTCCTCTTAGTTTGTTGTTAAAAATGAAATTCAAAGTCTCAACTTGCTCATTTGTAATATCCTGATTAAACTTAATTATTGTCTCTTTTATTATTCCTGTATCAGTTAATATTACTGCCATAAGCATTCTTGTACCAAGAGCCACAAACTTTATTTCTTCAATTTTTTGAGTTTGATTTCGCGGTCCAATTGCCACAGTTGTATAATGTGTTACTTCAGAAATTGTGCTGGTCGCAATCTTGGTTAGGTCCTCAATTTCATTTACCTTGTCCATAAGCTTTGACTGTATATACTTAATCTCTGCTAAGCTAATGTTTTTGTCATTCAAAAGCTCATCTACATATAGCCTGTATCCTTTTGCAGAAGGAACTCTACCACTAGACGTATGTGGCTTTTCAATGAAGCCAACCTTTTCTAAGTCTGCCATTTCATTTCTTATGGTGGCACTACTTAACTCCAAACCATATTTATTTACAATACTTGCAGAACTTACAGGCTCTGCCGTGTTAATGTATTCTTCTATTATTGCCTGCAAAATTCTTTTTTTCCTATTATCCAATTTTTACACCTCTTTTAGCAAATAATTGGTTAGACTGCTAAAACATATATATATTATATCCAAAATTAGCAAATGTCAATACTTATTGCTAATTTTAATTGTGAATTTTTTGTGAAAAGTGCTGTTTCCGTAAAAGCAATAACGTCACATCTCTTTCGGTCAAAAAGTAGTATGTGCCGTTATTTTTATTCTGTACCTATTATTGAATTTACATATCTTCTATGTTTTCAAGCCCATATTCTAATATTTGATTTACAACACTATTGAAACTTATTTGGTTCTTTTCAGCTAACGCAGCTATCTTGTCAAATGTTGCCCCACTCATCCTTATAGTCCTTGTTATTGTGTCTTTTCTTTTTATATCATTTTTAATTTTTAATTTTTTCATCTCATCACCTAAAAGAAATTGTACACAATTATTATTACAAAATAAGTGTACAAATATGTGTACAAAAATTAAAATATGTGTTAAAATAAATTTATAGTAAAAACACAACATGAGTATGACTTTTATGTCAGGCAATTAAATTTTACTTAAGATAAAGGGGGTGAAAAACAAATGAAAAACGAAAAAGGTATAACAGTAATTGCTCTTTTAATTGTAGTAATAATAGCATTAGTTTGTATATTCGCATTTAAGCTTATATCTAATCAAAGTAATGCTGAAATTGCAAATGCAAATAGTATTTCCAATACAAATGCAAATAATAATTCTAGTACAAATCTTAATAGTGAAAATAATGCTCCTATTAATACCTCTGACTTACGTAAAGAGTTTAAAGAAGCAATGGACAGCTACGAAACATTTATGGATGAATATATTGCATTTATGACAAAATACACAAATTCTAGTGCAAAAGATTCTCAAATGTTAATAGACTATGGAGAATATATGAAAAAATGTATTGATATGGTTGATGCTTTTGATAAGTGGGAAAATAACGATTTGAATAAGGAAGAAGCTAAATATTATATTGAAGTTCAAATGAGAGTTAATCAAAAGCTTATGAACGCTTCTATAGACATACAATATCAATAGTAGTTATTAGTGGGTCAAAAACAAATAAATCTTAATTTTGCTTGACCTTCTGCCATAGAATAATTTATAATTAAATTAATAAAACATTAGTGCCCATAGTTTCTATGCTATGTTAGTCATTAATATAGGAGAAAATCTAATATATTGATTTTCTCCATTTCCTATTTTTTTACTATGAATTTATACAAAAGTCAAAAAAATGATAATTAATATAAATTGTGCAAAGCAAAATTTTTCTCCCTATTGTATACTTAAGTTTCGCTAGACGTATGTTAAAGTCCAACACTTTTTCATGCTCTATTGCTATATTTAAATTATCTACTTTTTCTATCAGCATTCGTTTGGCAAGTATTTTTTTTAAATTTTTTAAATATCCTTTGATTTTTGCCTCTTAAAAAACTATGTTTGTATATGCTTAAAAAAAATAAAACAAGTTCAAACTTGCTTTATTTTGGTGGGCAGGGATGGATTCGAACCATCGTACTCAAATGAGACTTGATTTACAGTCAAGCGCCTTTAGCCACTCGGCCACCTACCCAAAA
>CALXSA010000074.1 GCA_944390995.1 uncultured Clostridia bacterium | reverse complement strand
AGAAAGCTCAACTTTATCTATTTCAAGAAATTCTATCAGATATAAAGTTGATGACGAAAACATAGTAGGATATCAATTACTATTGAACGAAAACAACGAACCTGTAGGTTATAATTTCCTTGATGAAAATGGTAGTATAATATTATCATATGGCCAAATTGGTAGTAGAAAGTTATATAAGCTTAGATATGATGAGAATGGTGATGAATATCCTAATCCTGAAGAAAGTGAAGAGAATTTCGACTGGGGAAGCATTCCTGAAAGTGAATTTAGCAAATATGGATTGTTTAGTACGCTTGAAGGAATTAATACCATTTATACATCTGTTGAAAAACAAGAAGGGTTATTTACAAGAAAGGTTACTATATCTGTTAATAGATTGTTAGATTCATCTTATAAACCATTTTTTACAAACGAAGAATATCTAAATATATTTAATCTATTTGAAGATGAAGAAAATAGCTATATTTATATTAAAGGTTTTGAATATACGATTAATCCTTTAGAGTCTGAGTTAAATAGTTTTAACACCTTTATTACAGGAGTAAATTACGTTTGGTCAAATGGCAGATATATTAGATCTTATCAACCAGTTGAAACAACTGTAAATGAGGGTGAAGGCTTTAATACAACTCTTACCTACTCATACGCAGAAGTTGGCGACAATAGTAGCTTTATAAAAAATCAACACTATACACTTACTGATGGCACATTTAAAATTCTCTTAAATAACACTTCTAACAAAATAAATAGCGTAACAATAGAGAATAGTAGCAATATAGTATCTGCGCCTATTACGCATGTGCCTAGTACAGTTGAAGCAAGACCAGCTTGTACGATTGTTTTAACTCGTGATATATCTTTTGTAGATATTAATGGTGGTTTTGTTAAGGCAGAAGGAGTAAATATTATAGGTAATGGCTATTATATTTCTTACTACAATAGTCCTTTCTTTATAGGTTTAAATGGCGATGGACAGAATAATACCTTTGTAAAAGATGTACTCTTCCTAGCAGAAAGTCAAAATAACGCAATGATAGCAAATATTGGTTTCTTTTCTGAATATCAAACTGATTTTAAGAATATTGCTTTGTATGGTTCTAGTGAGTCGCCACTGATTTTAAGCTCAATCAGCTCTATTATTGATACAAACATATATGTAAGAACTTCAAATACAACTATGGATATAATTAATTATGCAAGCATTGTAAAATCATTTAATAATATTAATTATTCAAGTCCTTATTCCGATTTAACGCTTTTTGACAATAGAGCAGTTAAAGTTACTATCACAAACAATGGTTTCATTATGGCTGCAAATGGTAAAGACGGAACAAATGGAAATGACGGGACCAGTATAAGCCTAAATGGCTCTGATGGAAGAGATGGTGACCAGGGAGGCGATGTAATTATTTCTCAAAATATAAATTCAGCATACAGCGACTCAAGCACAGGTATAATTAAAACTGGCGATGGTGGCAATGGTGGTGCCGGTGGCAATGGACACAAAGCACCAGATAATATTGTCTCATCAGGAGAACTTTCTGAAAAGTATGTAGTTGGTAGCCCAGGTTCTGGAGGAACAGGAGGAAATGTTGGTAATATAATTTTAGGAGGAAATAGTGAAAATTGTAGTTTGTCAAGATTAGGAATCAGTGGCTTAGGTGGGGCTACTGGTAGAGCCTCTTTAGGAGGAATTACTTTTATATCAGGCCATATTCATGAAGCGATTGATGGAACCCTGATAGGTTATGTTAGGTTTATTAATGGCGATATATATGAATTACATACAACATATGACGAAAAGCATGATTCCACAATTAACCACTTTCCAAAAATAGGTATATATGGAGCTGGATTCAACTATTATACGCTGTTAGATAATATAACATTAAACAACGTTTTTGCAGCCACAGGTGACTATGACGCTAAATTCCCAACTGATTGGGTAAACCAAACTTATGAACAGTTGCTAGATAAAGCAAATGGAATTATTGAAATTTAATAAAAATTTATTAAAATAATTTCTAAATTCCCTTAATTTTGCTTGCAATTTGACGCAATTATTCCTATAATACTTTTAGTTTACTTAGGAGGAATTATGCAAAGGAAAGACCTTGATGAAAATGGCAAATGCATACATGATGGACACAGAAAAAGATTGACCGATACCGTTACAAAAGTCGGTCTTGACAATCTTAGTAAAATCCAAGCATTAGAGTACATTTTATTTCTTATCTTTCCAAGAGGGGATGTAAATCCCCTCGCGCATCGCCTTCTAGACCGTTTTAATAATACGGCTACAGTGCTTGAGGCGTCCATTGAAGACTTAATGGAGGTTAAAGGCATAGGCGAAATGGCAGCGCAAAAAATCCACTCACTTCTTGAGATATTTTACTATTATTCCTTTGAAAAACTCAACAGTGAGCCTATAAAAACAATGGGCAATCTTTACGACTACATTGAGCAACTTTTGAGATATCGCTCAGAAGAGGAACTTTACCTTCTTGGCGTCAACTCAGCAGGCGAGATCATGGAAGGTAGGCGTTTTGGCAAAGGTTCTTTGGACAAGGTTGGAGTAGACCTGCGTGATATCACACTTTTTATTTCAACCTACAAAGTTCCAGCCGTGTACATAGTACATAATCATCCAGGCGGTAACTGCATGCCTTCAAAGCAAGATAGAACAACGTTTGAAAAAATTAAAGAGATTTTTTCTCTTTATAACTGCACATTGAAAGACTCACTTATCATCGGCAAAGATGGTATTTACAGCATGGATAAAAATAGCATCCAGCGCTTGTTTAGTGAGGGAAAAGAATATTTGCAATCATTGTTCCAAGAAGACCTGCAATAAACACGCTTAAAAAATTTATTATTAAAAACAACCAAAGACGAGGAGATTTTTTATCTTCTCGTTTTTTGTTATCCTCATTTTCTAGTACTTCATTGCCAAACGGAAGAACACAAAGACAGTACACTCCGTCATCGTCATATTTTATAGAAATATACTCCTGCCTTTCAAGATAAATAAGTATGTTATCAAGCCCTTCCAAATCAATCTTGTACCTACTAGGCATGGCAGAAATAATGTCCTTAGACTCTATGATGTTATATGAGCCATATGGACACTCTTTTATCAAAATTTTTAAAACCAATTTTGACTTTATGTCAAGCATACAACTATTTTGTAAAATTTTACAATTAATATGCAAAATCAATTAACAGATACATTTATTTAAATAGTCAAGTTATCCACAATTTTCAAAAAAAATTGCCAAACTCTAAAAAATGCCGTCATTTTACTTGACAAAAAAGTCGGGGAGGGGTAAAAAAAATTAAATTA
>CALXSA010000073.1 GCA_944390995.1 uncultured Clostridia bacterium | reverse complement strand
ACTAAGCACTTTGCAGGATATGTCGGCAGACATTCTAAAAATAGACAAATCGTTCGTGGATAGAATTGGTAAGAATGAGAAGAATATTATTGATTACATTATAAACATATCAAAAGAGCTGCAACTCATTTCTGTGGCAGAGGGAGTTGAAACAAAAGAGCAAAGAGATTATTTATTAGAAAAAGACTGTGATATAATACAGGGGTATTACTATGCAAAACCTATGCCAAAAGCGGAATTTGAGGAAGCTGTTTTTGGGGACGGAGGAAAAAAACAGCCTTGACATTTTGAGGTTGAAATAAAAAAGAAAGGACTTAAATTTTATGCTAAGAATAAATGAATTTACTTATAAAATTGAAGAAAAAGACATAAAAGATAAATTTGCCCAAAGGCTAAGTGATACAAACAAAGGAGATTTTGGATATGTAGGGATACTGGTTGGTATGCTAGGATATAATGAACCAGACATACTAACAGTTGCGGCAGGAGCTTACTTAAATGGAATGGCAGGCGAGATAGCACAGGAAAAATATACTGATATTAGTATGGTAGCGTCTGACACAGCAAAGTGCTTGCCAGAGGCAGTGAAGAAAATTAGAGAAGCGTAAATATTTTCTATCTATTGACAAGACACCCCGGTAGGGTATATGCTAAATAGAGTTTATATATGTAATTAATATAGGAGGTTGTTATTATGAAAGAAGTATCTTTAAAAATAAAAGGAATGCATTGCGAAGGATGCAGTACAAGATTAGGAAAGGTATTGAATACTCAAGATGGAGTAGAGGATGCGAAAGTTAGCTTAGAAGAAGCAAAAGCAGATATAAAGTTTGATGAAAACGAGATAGGTTTGGATGAAATTAAGGAAGCTATTGAGGATGCTGGCTTTGAGACAGAGTAGAATTGAAAAAGAATTACAATTTTGCATTAAGTATGGACGTTAGGGACACGTTCTTGTACTTTTGGGACACTCCGGTTCGTCCCTTTTGTCCAAGTTCTTGGACGATAAGGAGTGTCCCCAACGTCCAAGAAGGAGATAAGAAAGAATGAAAAAAGTTTTGCTAAAGATAGATGGAATGACGTGTAGTGCTTGCTCGAGTGGCTTGGAAAAATACCTGAATAAGCAAGATGGAGTAATTAATGCTACAGTGAATTTGGTTATGAATAATGCTAGTGTGGAGTATGACGAAAAGAAACTTGATATTCCTCAAATAGAGAAGTTTGTACAGAAGGCTGGGTTTGAAAGTTTAGGAATTGATAATTTTCAAAAAGAGGAAAAGAAAAAGTCGAAAGATAAGTACAAGTTAATCGGTTTTACTGTTATTGCTATTTTAACTTTATACATTGCTATGGGGCATATGATAGGCCTTCCAGAAGTGCCTTTTCTTAGCATGCACAATAATACTATAAATTATACAGTTGCGCTTCTAGTGCTAAGTTTAATTTCAATAATTCTTGGATGGGATATTTTAAAAAATGGATACAAGAATTTAATACATAAAACACCTAATATGGATACTCTTGTTGGACTTGGCGTTTTAAGCAGCTTTTTATATAGCTTATATGGCACATACATGATATTTAGTGGACATCATGAGTATGTAGAGAATTTATATTTTGAGTCTACAGTGATAATTCTTTTCTTTATCCACATAGGAAGATATGTTGAGGCTCGAAACAAGGATAAGACAAAAGAGGCAATTCAGAGCTTGATGCTTATAACGCCGAATAAAGCGACTATTTTACGAGATGGAAAGGAAAAACATGTTACTCTTGACGAAATTGTTAAGGGAGATACTGTTATATGTAAGCCTGGAGAAAAAATTGCAGTTGATGGTGAGGTTATAGAGGGTTTTACTCATATTGATGAGTCTTTTGTTACTGGAGAAAGCACGCCTTCTAAAAAAGAGATGGGCAGCAAGGTTATTGCAGGAAGCATCAATTACGAAGGAAATATAAAGTATAAAGCAGAGAAAATTGGCAAAGAGTCAACTGTTTCTGAAATTGTGAGAATGGTTGTAGAGGCGACTAATACCAAAGCTCCTATTGCAAAAATTGCAGATACAATAAGTGGATACTTTGTTCCAGCAATCATTATACTGGCAATTCTTGCAGCAATTGTATGGCTAATTATTGGAGAAAGTACGGCTTTTGCTATTAATGTGTTTATTACAGTTTTGGTGGTTGCGTGCCCTTGTAGTTTGGGCTTGGCAACTCCTCTTGCAATTGTTGTTTCTTCAGGTGTGGCAAGCAAAGAAGGAATACTTATTAAAAATAGTGAGAGTTTAGAAAATGCACATAAAGTAAAAACAGTTGTGTTTGACAAGACAGGTACCCTTACAAAAGGAAAGCTTAGTGTAAGCAGAATTTATAACTATACTGAAAAAATGCCAGATATATCTGGCGAGGAGGCAGAAATAGTAAGTAAAGAAAATAATTCAGAAAAACCAGAAGAAATGCTAGAGCAAGTAACCAAAACTAGCAAAACTGATGCTGGAATTTTAAAAATTGTTGCTAGCATTGAAAATAAGTCAGAACACCCTATTGCAAGAGGAATTGTAGACTTCGCAAATGAAAACAATGTGGAACTAGAAGAAGTTACTGAATTTAAAAATATTTCAGGCTTTGGAGTAAGTGCAAAAATTGATGGAAAGCAATATTTTATAGGCAATAGTAAGTTAATGAAAGAGCAAAACATTGACTTCTCAAAACAACTAAAAGATGAGGAAGAACTTGAAAGAGATGGAAATAGCATATTGTTTGTAGCAGAAGAAAATATCATAATAGCATTAATAGGCGTAAAAGATACAATAAGAGAAAATGTGGTAGATGTAATTAATAAATTAAAACAGCAAGGCAAAGAAGTTGTGATGCTTACTGGAGATAATGAAAAGACAGCAAAGAGTATTGCTGATGATATAGGAATAACCAATGTTATTGCGAATGTTTTGCCAAAGGAAAAGGCAAAAAAAATAGAAGAACTAAAGAAAAATGGTCTTATAATGATGTGTGGAGATGGAATAAATGACAGCGTAAGCCTTGTTACAGCAGATATTGGAGTTGCAGTAGGAAATGGAACAGACATAGCAATGGATAGTAGCGATGTTGTACTTATGAAGGATAATCTAGAAAAAATACCGGAACTTATGAATATAAGCAGAAGGACAATTAGAAATATTAAGCAAAACCTATTTTGGGCATTTTTCTATAATATTTGTATGCTTCCAATTTCAATGGGAGTATTCACGGGAATTGGTTTAACTATGAACCCAATGTTTGCTTCTCTTGCAATGACGATTAGCAGCATTACAGTCACGCTGAATAGCTTGAGGCTTAGAAGGTGAAAATATAGTACATATATAAAGAGGTTACAAAATTTTTATATTTTTGAAACTGTTTTGGGGCTAGGAAAGGC
>CALXSA010000072.1 GCA_944390995.1 uncultured Clostridia bacterium | reverse complement strand
ATATGCCGCCGGCTGGTAGTAATCATAATAACTTACAAAGTATTCCACATTATTTTCTGGGAAAAACTCTTTGAATTCACTATATAATTGCCCAGCTAGTGTTTTATTATGCGCTAAAACCAATGTTGGCTTTTGAACTTGCTGTATAATATTCGCCATAGTAAAAGTTTTTCCAGAACCTGTAACACCAAGTAAGGTCTGGAATTTCTTTCCCTCTTTTATTCCATTAGATAGGTATTCTATTGCCTTAGGTTGGTCACCTGTTGGCTTATAATCTGATACTAATTTGAACATGTTTTGCCCCCTATAAGCTGTCTAACTTATGCAACTTTCTCTGTATAATTAATTACCGTAATTTTGGTAATTGCATTTTTTTACTGAATTTACTAATTTTTCTAATTGTTTTGCTACTTCATTACTATAAGAAACTTCCCCACATTGTTTGCATACTTGTGATGGTACATTCTTAATAATAATAATACAATTATTTAATTCAACCATAAAAGTTGTGTTTTTATCTTCTAAATCTCCTTTACACATAAAACAATTCATAAGCACCTCTTTTTATACTTAATATATTATAGCACATTTATCATTATTTTTTGCATTTTTACAAAAATATATTATCTCATTATGTGACTAAAAAAATATTAGCCAAATTTTAAATCAATCCACCATAGATATATTTTTTATTCCTTCTTTTAACTTCTTTAAGTCTTCTTCTAAATACTTTGGTAAACATTTTTCTAATATATCCTCATTATACATTATATCCATATATTCCCCTCGTATAAATATTATAATACCTCAAATAATTTATAGCACATTTTTAGTAAAAACACAAGAAAATTGTAGCCATTTTAAAATTATAGGAAATGACTTTCCTATAATTTTAAAAAAAGCAGAGAAGACTCTCTGCTTTTGCCATAGTACATCAAGAAGCGTACAAAATGATTGGAATACTCGTATCAATGTTTTGATAAATTGTTTTCGCGGCGTTGTAAGGCAAGTTTATGCAACCATGAGAACCATTCGTTAAATAAATGTTTCCACCAAAGTTAGACCTCCAACTTGCGTCATGTAAGCCAATACCGCCATTAAATGGCATCCAGAAGCTTACAGGAGAAGAATACTTGCTTCCATCCTTATTGTATCCTTCTAGTTTAGTATTTGTGGTTTTATAGGTCAAATAGTAAATTCCTACTGGTGTTGCATAGCCGCCTGCTACATTTCCACTTACGAATGGTGTTTCCACAATACATTTCCCATTAACATACATCCATAGTCTTTGTCTCGACAAATCAAGTTCAACATATGTGCTTATGTCTTTATAGTTTGGCAATGCATTGTAAGTAGGCTCAAAATCCGCATTAGTATATTTTTCCAACTGACCCATTATTCTATTTATTTCTTCTTGCTTGTTTATAGTAGCATATGTCTTTCTACCAAATGCAATAGAAATCTCTCCAATTCCTGTTGCATTAAATTTTGTAGAAGTTAGACTGTACTGTGCTTTCTCAGCTAGCTTGTCAACAAAATTCGAAACATGGGCTTCTAAATCAATTAGATAATAACCGTCATCTCCTTGCTCAACCCAATCTTTCATAGTGTTGCTATCTAAAACATATTCGCTTCCATCATAAAGTGCGTACGTTATAGTAGTACCAACTATTTTGTTGATTTCATCTCTTTGCTGAATAAGCTTTTCATCATCAGCCAAAATACTTGGTTTAATGTTCGTTACTTGTTTGAAATCAATAACTGTTTTTCCGCTTTTTAGTTCCTTGAGCATAAATTTATATGCATCATCTAAACTAAGCTCATTTCCCTCTACTTCAGGCACAATATACACTTGGTTTTTATCGTTCCATTCCAATTTTGCATTTTGAGGTTTTCTAATATTAGATTCCTTAAACACTGCCAAAGAGCTTAGGTATTCCTTTACCTTGTCCTCATTTACAGAAAATAAATCTTCTAAAGTATAATTATTAGAAGAATTTTCCTCTGTGTTTTGAGTTTTTAACAGTTCGCTAATTTGCTCTGCATTGCTCTTAAATTCAAAATGTGAACCTACGCAAGTATATTCCTTGTCGTCCGCAAAAGAAAGAGTTAGTGTAGCGTTGTTCATGTGCCTTTCGAGCTTATTTTTAGCTCCGTCAACACTATAAAACGAGCATTCTACACCGTTTATGTATGTATTATAACTAAATACATCTTTTGCTAAAAACCCCAGTAAAAAAACAATCAAAAACGCTAAAACCGCACACACAAATACTACTATATTAAGCACCTTTCCTACCCGTTGTTTCTTCATATTTGTTACCTCCTCGATGCTGAATTTGTTGCTGTTATTTAACTTGAACATATTAAAATAAATCTACACGTAATTATTATAGCATAAAAATAAAAAAAGTGAAGTTTTTTGTAATAATTTGTTAATTTTTTTGCATAATTATTTTAAAATGTATCCTTGCCCTCTCTTTGTTTCAATCATATCATGCAAATTGAGGTCTTCCAGCTTGTCTCTAAGCCTTTTTATATTTACTGTTAAAGTATTATCATCAATAAAACTCTGGCTATCCCACAAATAGTCTATTATTTCTTCCCTTGAAACAATCTGGCCCCTTTTACTGACTAGATAGTGCAATATTTTTAGCTCATTTTTTGTTAACTCAATTTTTCGGTCGTCCTTTTCAATTTGGCTCTTTGAAATGTTTAAAATAAACTCCTTACAATCGATAATATTTTGTGAGCTATCGGTATTCTGACTTCTTTTTAATAATGCATTAATTTTAGCTAACAAAATCTGAATATTAAAAGGTTTAACCACATATTGGTCTGCACCATAATTTAAGCTAAGTAACTCATCAATTTCACTATCTCGGCTTGTAAGCATTATAATCGGAACATTTGAAGTCTTTCTAATCTCTTTACAAATATACTCTCCATCAGCAAAAGGCAAATTAATATCTAATAAAATTAAATCTGCCCTAACCTCTAAAATTTTTTGAATTGCATTTTCAAAGTCTTCTATTACTTGGGCTTCAAAACCATTTCTCTCTAAGAATATTTTTAGTTCGTTTCTTAGTTTTGCATCATCTTCTACTATTAATATCTTATTCATCTTCAATTACATTCCTTTCCAACTGTAAAAGTCACCCACTGCAATCACTATTAATTTCATTTATAATTAAAAAAGTAGTAAATCTGTAAGCCGGGTTCTGTCTTGAATAGTCATCTATCTAGTACATATATTGCTATATGCATCATGCCACCAAATTAAGGAGACTGACGAGCAGCCATTAACCTCCTTGGCTCGGTGTTGCTCCGGATGGGGTTTACACTGACCCAATATGTCACCATATTGGCGGTGAGCTCTTACCTCGCCTTTTCACCCTTACCTATTACTAGGCGGTAATTTTCTGTTGCACTTTCCTTACGGTCCCTCTCACTGGACG
>CALXSA010000071.1 GCA_944390995.1 uncultured Clostridia bacterium | reverse complement strand
TGTTGTACATGACATTAAAGTTATCGAAAGTCAAGATGGATTATTCATAGCTATGCCAAGCAGAAAAACTCCAAGCGGAGATTTCAAGGATATAGCTCATCCAATCAATCCAGAGACAAGAGAGAAAATTCAAAAAGCTATTTTAGATGCTTATGATGCTCCTGAGGCTGAAGCAAGCACAGAGGAGTAATAAAATAAAAAAAGAAAGGGTGTCCTTTATAGGGCACCCTTTTTGCGATGTATCACATCACAGACGGAGCAGGTCGATGTCTGCTAAAGACATGGAGTTGTACTCCAGCTTAGCTTGAAACACCTTTTTTGCACCTTTGTATTTGCCAGTTGTATTGTCTTCCACAGAAACGGTAAAACTCAGGTCGTTTTTTACGTGAGTAAAACCAAGGGCAGACATACGGTTGAACATACTGGCAAACGCGCCGATGTTACTTTGCTCAACCTGGCCTTTCGGATTTGAAAAGGTCGTGATGGGCAGCGAATAAGAGGAGCTTTCAGTGGAATCATCGGTAAATGTTCCTAAAAACCGTATCTTATTCTGGGTGACCTGCATAAAGAATCCGGAAAGTTGCGAGAAATTTCTCACAAAATCCTCTAACTTAGCAGGTATCCGCTCCCCATAAATGGGAAGTGATATTGCGTAGGTTTGCATATTATTCCTCCTTCAAAAAAAGATATGTCTATATCATATCACAAATAAAAGGCTTTTTCAAGGAATGCCGAATTTAAAATTCGTTGTAAAGACCTTGAATTCTTCAAATATTTGCTGTATAATACATACATTATTAATTTTAGCAGGAGGGGTGCACATGGAATGTACATTAGTAAAACAATTATACAGAAACATTGACGATTATGATGGAAAAGAGGTTAAGTTATCTGGATGGGTTAGAACTCTAAGAGATTCTAAAAATTTCGGATTTATAGAATTAAACGATGGAAGCTTTTTTAAGAATGTTCAAATAGTTTTTGATAATACATTGAGCAATTTTGAGGAAATAAGGAAATTGTCTATTAGCTCATCAATTGAAGTTGAGGGGCAAGTTGTGAAAACAGAGAATGCAAAACAACCATTTGAAATAAAAGCGATTAGCGTAAACATTGTAAATGCCGCTGACTTAGATTATCCACTTCAAAAGAAAAGACATTCTTTTGAATATTTAAGAACAATTGCGCATTTAAGACCAAGAACTAATACTTTTAATGCTGTATTCAGGGTAAGGTCTGTTTTGTCATACGCTATACATAAATTTTTCCAAGAAAAAGGGTTTGTGTATGTTCATACGCCAATAATTACAAGTAGCGATTGCGAAGGTGCTGGAGAGATGTTTAGAGTTACTGCGTTAGACATGGAAAATGTGCCTAAAACAGAAGAAGGAGAAGTAGACTATTCACAAGATTTCTTTGGTAAGTCTTCTCACCTAACAGTTAGTGGTCAATTAGATGTAGAGACTTTTGCACACGCACTTAGAAATGTGTACACATTCGGCCCTACATTCAGAGCAGAAAATTCAAACACTGTAAAACACGCAGCTGAGTTTTGGATGATTGAGCCTGAAATTTGCTTTGCAGATTTAAAAGATGACATGGACTTGGCCGAGGAAATGATGAAATATGTAATTAAATATGTAAGAGAAAATGCACCAGAAGAAATGGAGTTTTTCAACAAATTCGTTGATACTGGCTTGCTTGAGAAATTAGATAATGTAGTAAATAATGACTTTGGAAGAATTACATATACAGATGCTATAAAAGAACTAGAAAAAGTGAATGACAAATTTGAATTTCCTGTTCACTGGGGAACTGACATTCAAACAGAGCATGAAAGATATTTGAGCGAGCAAATATTTAAAAAGCCAGTTTTTGTTACAGATTACCCAGCAGAGATAAAAGCTTTTTATATGAAGCAAAATCCAGATGGAAAAACAGTTGCAGCAGCAGACTTGTTAGTTTCAGGAATTGGTGAAATAATTGGAGGAAGCCAAAGAGAAGATGACTTAGCAAAATTATCTGCTCGAATGAAAGAGCTAAACCTATCTGAAGAAGATTATTGGTGGTACTTAGATTTAAGAAGATATGGAAGTTGCCCTCATTCTGGTTTCGGTTTGGGCTTTGAAAGACTTATGATGTATATTACAGGTATCTCAAATATACGTGACGTTCTACCATTTCCAAGAACACCAAAGAACTGTGAGTTTTAAAGAAAGCTGTTTTTGGTGATGGAGCAAAAAATAGTTTTTGCTCCATCATGATTTATTTGAACTTTATTCGCAACGTCCGAATAATTGATTATTATGCTCTTGGGGGACGGCGAGTAAAACAGCTCTTGATGAGATGTGTCCCTAAAACGAAAAAAGTTTCGTCGCGAGACCTGTCCCTAAAACGAAATTTAAGAAAATTTGCCAAAAGTGTTGACTTTTGGCTATATTCATTATATAATAGTTAAGCATGAAATTGGCGATGAAGTAAGATGTGGCTACACAAGGCTTCGCTGTAAGCTTTGATGGAGGGAACTCTTACGGAGTATGTCGTGGCAAAGACCAAGGCGGTAAGTATAAAATTAAGCACTTATCCCAAGAAAGTCATGCAATACTTGGGCTTTTATATTGGTAATTTACAAAACACCAGGGTGCGTTTATAACTTCCGACCGACAATTAATATATTTAAGGAGGGAATTTTTAAATGGCAACAAAAAACCAAAATGCTGTAACAAGCGAAAAAATCAGAATAAGATTGAAAGCTTATGACCACGTTGTTTTAGAACAGTCTGCTCAAAAAATAGTAGATACTGCTAAAAAAACAGGAGCAAAAGTTTCAGGTCCTATTCCATTACCAACAGAAAAAGAAGTTATAACAATTTTACGTTCTCCACACAAGCACAAAGATTCAAGAGAGCAATTTGAAATGAGAACACACAAAAGAGTTATTGATATTCTTTATCCAACACAAAAAACAGTTGACAACTTAATGAAAATTGATTTGCCAGCAGGTGTTGATATAGAAATCAAGTTGTAATTATTTTAGTTTGTGTTTGAAGGAGAGTTCAGAATATATTTACATCTATTACATATTTCAAACAGAAACAACAAGTATTAATCAAAACCAAGCTGGTATAACATTTATATAATGCAATACAATATATCAGCCAATAGTTAGGAGGAAAAATGAATAAAGGATTAATAGGAAGAAAAATAGGTATGACTCAAATTTTTGACGAGTCAGGAAAAGTAATTCCAGTAACAGTTATAGAGGCTGGACCTTGTGTGGTAGCACAAGTTAAAACAGAAGAAACAGATGGATACACAGCAGTTCAACTAGGTTTTGGAGATGTTAAGGAAAAGAAGTTAACAAAGCCAAAAAAAGGACATTTTACAAAAGTAAATGTTACACCTAAAAAATATCTAAGAGAATTTAGATTAGATTCTGTAGAAGGAATGACAGTAGGTCAAGAGTTAAAAGCTGATGTGTTTGCTGCTGGAGATAAATTAGATATTCAAGGAACTTCAAAGGGTAAAGGTTTCCAAGATGATATTAAACGACATGGGCAA
>CALXSA010000070.1 GCA_944390995.1 uncultured Clostridia bacterium | reverse complement strand
CCCACCTACTATATGTTAAGCACCTTCAGGCGCACCTCTCTCTCTCTCTCTTACAACCTCAACGGTTTGCTTAATTTCGTTTCTTTCCATTTTATCTCTCCTTCCGAACTACAATCACATATTTCTAGTATATTTTTTACAGTTATTTAATTTTTATACACTTTTCATAATTCTTGTTCTTTTTCTCAACCACATTGGTGTTCAAAACAATCATCTTGAAAACCACAAGTACGTTTCAATATTACCACACCAGCATCTCTTTCGCAATACTTTCTTTCAAATGTAACAAAATTGTAATATTTCTGTAATGTTTTCGTAACACTTGGACGTTGGAAACACTCCTTATCGTCCAAGAACTTGAACAAAAGGGACGGACCGGAGTGTCCCAAAAGTACAAGAACGTGTCCCCAGCGTCCAAGCAGCTCAATTCGAGGTGTGCCCCAAAAACGAACTTCCCATGCCTATAAAACTGCTATCTTAAACTCTTTGCCCTTGAAAGCGAATACCATTTTAGTAATATTGTTAAAGCCGCGCTCTTTTAGGCTATTTTCATAGTCTTTCTCCTCAATCTGCTTTTTGCCATTCTCTATGGCTTGCTCTAATGATGGCTCATTCATCTCGTCTGCTACCTTGAATTCTATTATAAAGCTATTTTTGCTTTTGTCCTGTGGCTCTAGCATTATGTCGTATCTTCCAAGGCCAGACTCTCTGTTTGAATTCACATAGTAGCTGTCTTTCAAACCAACTAACATGCCCAAAACAAATGCATGGTAGAAATTCTCCGCTGTGTTTTTGCCCACGTCCATGTAGCTAAACATTTCTTCCACTAACACTCTGAATTTATTTTCGAAGTCTTTTAGATTTAGGTTCACTAAGTCTTGTAATATACTTTCTAAGTCATTACTTATAACTTTATCCTTAAACCAGTCATCTATTATATCCTCAAATAGAGTTTTTATTTCATAGTTTGGCAATTTTACTTTGTACTTTTTCCTATCTACCTGTTCAACTACCTTTAAATAACCAGTTCCTAGCATTAAGCCCCAAATGTTATCCTCGTTATCCTCAATTCCTACAATTATTGTCTCAAGATTTATTGGTACCTCTATTGCCTCACCTTTTAGCAACCTTTCCATTTTTCCTTTAACTGTAACAGAATTTTTTAACGTACGCTTTATTAGGTCATTTGAGCTAGTGTTGACCCAGTATGGCACAAGTCTTTTCTTTGCTAGAAAGTTTAACAAGCTCCAAGGGTTATATATACCCTCTACATCACCAATTCTATATCCATCATACCATTTTTTAACTTCTTTCTTTTGGTCTTCTAAGCCAAAGTCTTTTAGCGCCTTGTCCACTTCTTCTGAAGTAATGCCAAAGTCATCTGCGAACTCATTATCTAAAACTGTATATACATCAAAATTATTTGCTCCACTAAAAATACTCTCTTTTGCAACTCTGCTTACTCCTGTTAGCACCGTCTTTTCTAAGTATGGGTTATCTTTAAATGTTGCTCCAAAAAAGCTTTTTAGAAAATCAATAGCTTTTTCATAATATCCGTTAATATACGCTGCTTGAATTGGCACATCGTATTCATCTATAAATAGCATTACTGGTTTGTTATAGTGCCTTTTTAAGTATCCACTTATTTCTCTTACGCTTGTTTTTAGGGTTGCTTCGTCTTCTCTTGTATATAACACGTCCATCATCTTTGTTTTTTCAAATTCATATAGTTTATCACTCTCTAGCAAATACATATGCTCTCTATACATCTCTAAAATTGCTGTTTTTAAGTTAAGTATCATATTCTCATAATTGCTGTCGTTTACATCTTTTAGAGTTAAATACAAGCATGGGTATGCTCCCATCTGCGATGTATATTTTTCTCCCTGTTCCATTATTTTTAGCCCTTTGAATATCTCTTTTGAGTCCTTGCTATCGCAATCAAAAAAGTACTTCAACATACTCATATTAAGCGTCTTGCCAAATCTACGTGGACGCGTAACAAGAACTACTCCAGCTTGATTGTCTATAATATTCTTAATGTATAGGGTTTTATCTATAAAGTAGTTCTTACGCATTCTTAGCATTTTAAAATCGCTAACACCAATTCCTACACCTTCAAATTCCATAATAGCACTCCTTTCTCAATTTGCTTTAAAGTATACAAAATTTACCTTCCTGCTATTTTTTCACTTCGCGATTATTATATCATAGCAAATGGAATATTGCTATACTTTTGGTCAAATTGCCAAAATGATATTTGGGGGCGTCCCTAAAACAAGAAAAATGTTGCAATCTGCCGAGAAAGGATATATAATGTGCTCATAATAAAGTTTAGGAAGGAGCATTGATTATGAATATAATCTTGCCGGCCAAAAACATTCGGACAAAGGACTTCAAAATTGAGAACGGTGTTTTGTATCTAAGACATGGGCAATCTTTTCGGAACGCAATTTATTCTTTGACGTATTTTATGAAAGGAAGGCGGTTTTGCTATTACTGTAAGAAACGAGTACCCAGAAACGAAATAACGATGGACCACATGTACCCTCGGTCTGCTGGTGGTCCTACAATTCCGGAAAACCTAATTCCATCTTGTGCGAAGTGTAATTCTGAAAAATCAGATATGACTTATGAGCAGTATCAAACATTTTTGACTCTTTCTACCACTTCTGAGAAACGAGAGTATCTTGCAGGACTAAGTGAATACAAGGACGCATTGAAAGAGGTAGGCATGTTTGAAATCCCATACACATGGATTACGCCTGTACGAATATCTGACATCCATGCAGAGATTGACATTGCATCAATCTCGGAGGCAAAATTCAAAAAGGTAAAGGCACATTACAAGAAGCATCATAATTTTCAGAAGCCTGTTGTCCTAGACAGGAATTTATGTGTTCTTGAGGGCTTTCATAGCATTTTTGCTGCAAAGTCATGTGCAATACCCGTGGTTCCCGCAATTGTTCTGGACAATGTTGAGGTTCGCAGAAGTTCTAAAATTTAAGGAAACCTGAGGCTTGTTGCTTCGGTATTTCTAATGAATTTTCCTGTACACAAAAAGGAGTATACCAATTCTTGGGCTACTCCTTTTTGTATTCTATTCGCTTGTTTTAAGTAGATTTGTCCTACTATACTCACTTTTTTAATGTTTTCTCGTAAAGCACTAATACTACTCTCCCACTCCTATCTTGTACTCAACATGCTCCATATGCGGAAACATTTCTTTTACTCTTTTTAGAGTAATCACACTTTGCCTTGGTTGAGGGTTTTTCGGGTCATCTGACAGCAGCTTTTGTGTATAGCAGTTCTCCGCTGTTTTAAAAAGCAAATACCTATTGCGCACATAAGTATAATATATTTGGTAACCGTCATCCAGGTTTTGTTTTAGTTGTTCGAATGTGTACTTTCCGTCCATACTGTTCTCCTTCCTTCTCCCCAAAACGAAATTACTTAATCATTTCTTCGAATTCCGCTTCGCTGATAATCTTCGTCCCTAGCTGCTGTGCCTTTGCAAGCTTGCTGCCTGCTGCCTCTCCTGCCAAAACATATGTCGTCTTTTTTGACACAGTGCCAGATGTTTTGCCGCCGAATCGCTCTATTATTTCAGATGCCTCATCTCTTGAGTATTTCTCCAATGTGCCTGTTAATACAAAAATTTGTCCTGCAAATCTGTCGTCCACATCTT
>CALXSA010000069.1 GCA_944390995.1 uncultured Clostridia bacterium | reverse complement strand
ATGGGCTGGGGACAAAGCGAAGAATATGAAAAAATATTGGAATATATATTAGGTAATTATAACATACCTGTGGTAATAGATGCAGATGGCTTAAATACTATTTCAAAAATGAATATGGATATTTTAAAAAGTATGAAATGTAAAGTAATACTTACACCACATTTAAAAGAATTTGAGAGATTAAGCAAAATAAAAGTAGAAGATATAAAAAAAGACGAAATAACAATAGCAAAAGATTTTGCCAAAAAGTATGATGTTATTTTATTACTAAAAGGACCTACAACAGTAGTGACAGATGGAGAGAAGGTATATCTAGTAAAAAGAGGTTGCCCGGGTATGGCAACTGCTGGAAGTGGAGATGTACTGTCTGGAATTTTAGTTGGATTACTAGGGTATAATGAACCAGACATATTAACAGTTGCAACAGGTGCGTACTTAAATGGAATAGCAGGCGAAATAGCACAGGAAAAGTATACAGACATAAGTATGATTGCGTCAGATACAGTAAAATGCTTGCCAGAAGCAATAAAAAAGATTAGAGAAGATAGCATTTAAATAATTTAGAATGTACAAGAAAGTATAAGAAACATATAAATGAATAACAGAAGAAGTATCAAAGGAAATAATGGATTTATTTAAAAAACTAAGATAAATGGAGGTATTATTATGAAAGAAGTATGTTTAAAAATTAAAGGAATGCATTGTGAAGGATGTAGCACAAGATTAACAAAGGTATTAAATAATCAAGATGGAGTAGAAAATGCAAAAGTTAGCTTAGAAGAAGCAAAAGCTGATATAAAATACGATGAAAATCAAATAGGATTAGACGAAATAAAAGAAGCTATTAGCGATGCTGGTTTTGATGCAGAGTAATGCAAAGCTCAAAAAATAATCGCATTTTGGCCTTGTTAAACTTCGCTACGAAAAACTTCAACGTACACAAAGTACGCCTCAGTTTTTCTTGCTCGTTTGCCAGCCACTGCATACTGACCTTGTAACAGGCAAAGCCTTAACAAGCTCAGCATAGCCAAAATAACAATTCTTTTTTGAGCTAAATTTATGCTTCTGGAAAGTAAGGTGATTAAAATTGAAAAAAGTTTTATTAAAAATAGATGGTATGACATGTAGTGCTTGTTCTAGTGGGCTAGAAAAGTATTTGAATAAGCAAGATGGAATAATAAATGCTACTGTAAATTTAGTTATGAACAATGCTAGCGTAGAATACGATGAGAAAAAATTAGATATTCCACAAATTGAAAAGTTTGTACAAAAAGCTGGATTTGAAAGCTTAGGCATAGACAATTTGCAAAAAGAGGAAAAGAAAAAGTCAAGAGAAAAATATAAATTATGGGGCTTTACAGCCATAGCAATAGTAACATTATATATTGCTATGGGCTCTATGATTGGCTTGCCAGAAATTCCATTTTTAAGTATGCATACTTATCCTGTAAATTATACTATAGCTCTCTTAATTCTAAGCATTGTTGCTATTATCATGGGCTGGGATATTCTAAAAAATGGATACAAAAACCTAGTGCATAAAACCCCTAACATGGACACATTGGTGGGAATGGGTGTTTTAAGCAGTTTTCTATATAGTGTATATGGCACATACATGATTCTTACAGGGCATCATGAATATGCTCATAACCTATACTATGAATCGGCAGTTATTATTTTGTTCTTTATACATATTGGTAGATATGTAGAGTCGCGTAACAAAGACAAAACTAAAGAAGCAATTCAAAGTTTAATGATGATTACTCCAAACAAAGCCACAATTATTAGAGATGGAAAAGAAAAAGAAGTTACTCTTGATGAAATTATAAAAGGCGATACAGTTGTATGTAAGCCGGGAGAAAAAATTGCAGTAGATGGAGAGGTAATAGATGGAACCACGCACATTGATGAGTCTTTTGTTACTGGGGAGAGTATACCATCTAAAAAAGAAGTCGGAAGCAAGGTTATTGCAGGAAGCATAAATTATGAAGGAACTATACAATATAAAGCAGAGAAAATTGGCAAGGAATCTACGGTTTCTGAAATAGTAAGAATGGTTGTAGAAGCAACAAATACCAAAGCACCTATTGCAAAAATTGCAGATAAAATAAGTGGATATTTTGTACCAACTATCATTGCACTTGCATTTATCTCTGCCATTGTATGGCTAATAATAGGAGAAACATTTGCATTTGCAATAAATGTATTTATTTCTGTATTAGTAGTTGCATGTCCTTGTAGCCTAGGCTTAGCAACTCCACTTGCAATAGTAATATCATCAGGTGTAGCTAGTAAAGAGGGAATACTTATAAAAAACAGTGAAAGCCTAGAAAATGCTCACAAAGTTAAAACAGTAGTATTTGATAAAACAGGAACCCTTACAAAAGGCAAGCTTAGTGTAAGCAAAATGTTTAATTATACGGAAAATATAAATGAAGATAATTCAAGCAATGAACCAAAAGCAGAAGCACTTTCAGAACAATTAACTACGAGCCAAAATTCTAAAAACACAAAAACTGTAGAACAAGTAGTAGAAAAAAGAAAAACAAATTCCGAAATTATAAAAATTGTTGCAAGCATAGAAAACAAATCTGAACATCCAATAGCAAGAGGAATTGTAAACTATGCAACAGAAAAAAATATAAAATTAGCAGAAGTAAAAAACTTTAAAAATATTGCAGGCTATGGAATTAGTGCAGAATATAACGATAACAAATATTTAATTGGTAATAGTAAACTAATGAAAGAGAACAATGTAACTATAGAAAGCAAACTACAAGATGAAGAAGAGCTAGAAGCAGATGGAAATAGTATATTGTTTGTAGCAGAAACTAAAAAACAAGAAGAAAATAATCAATTAGAATATAACTACAAGTTAATAGCTCTAATTGGTGTAAAGGATGTTATAAAAGATTCGGCAAAAGATGTTGTAGAAAAACTACAAAAACAAAAGGTAAACGTAGTAATGCTTACAGGAGACAACGAAAAAACTGCAAAAGCAATAGCAAGTAGTATTGGAATTACAGAAGTAATTGCAAATGTACTTCCAAAGGAAAAGGCAGAAAAAATAAAAGAATTAAAACAAAATGGCTTAGTAATGATGTGTGGAGACGGAATAAACGATAGTGTAAGCTTAGTTACAGCAGACATTGGAGTTGCAGTTGGAAGTGGAACAGATATTGCAATGGATAGTAGTGATGTGGTACTTATGCAAGATGATTTGGAAAAAATACCAGAACTTATGAAAATTAGTAAGAAAACAATTAGAAATATAAAACAAAATCTATTCTGGGCATTTTTCTATAACCTTTGTATGATACCGATTGCAATAGGAGTACTTAGCCCATTTGGAATTACAATGAATCCAATGTTTGCATCACTTGCAATGACATTAAGTAGTATAACGGTTACAGTAAATAGTTTAAGGTTAAAGAAATTGCAAAAGAATTAATTTAATAAATTTGATAATCTAAAAATAATTGCCAATGCAAATATAGTATGGTATAATTTTCTCGTAAGTTTAAACGGAAAAAAACTTGTGAGAAAATTTTTAATTGCGTAGGAAATTTCGTTAGAAATTTCCGGAGCAACAAGGTTAAGTTTCCTTGGGCCGTGCGTATTTGCAAAGCAAAACGCACATATGGCGAAGCCACTTTTCTTATTTCCTGAAAAAAGTAGAGAAAGGAGTG
>CALXSA010000068.1 GCA_944390995.1 uncultured Clostridia bacterium | reverse complement strand
AATAGCATCAGGAGAGCCATTAAGTTTAACACAAAAAGATGTAGAATTTAGAGGACATGCAATAGAATGTAGAATAAATGCAGAAAATCCAGATAAAAACTTTAGACCATGCCCAGGCAAGATAACAGAACTAAACTTACCAGGCGGAAACGGTGTAAGAGTAGACACTGCAGTATATACAGGGTACACAATCCCACCAGTATATGACTCAATGATTGCAAAGCTAATAGTTCACGCAGAAAACAGAAACGAAGCCATAGCAAAAATGAAAAGAGCACTAGAAGAATGTGTTATAGAAGGAATAGATACAAATATAGACTTCTTATTTAGAATATTATCAAATGAACATTTTGTAAACAATGATTACGACACATCATTCATCGAAAAATATATGTAGTTGTCGGGTTTAGGGACAGGCTCTTTTCCGACAAACATGTCGGGTTTGGGGACAGGTTTATTTGAGACAGACTTGTCATCTTAGGAGAGAGGTCTACTTGAGACACATCTGGTTATCTTAGGGGACAGGTCTGGCATAGATTAAGAAATAACCTTTGTCTTTTTACCTGTCCCAAAAGTTGCCAAAAGGCACTTCGGTGACAGGCACCAAGGTGCCAATTTCAATAATGGAGGAATAAAAATGGTTATTGATAAAATAAAGAAAAGAATAGAATTAGATAATGAAAACGACAATCAAGAAAAAGAAGAGCATCGAAGCGACATTCCTGTTGGCAAATGGGTAAAATGTAGTAAATGTAAGGAAATATTATATAAAGAAGACCTTCACAAAAATTATAGTGTATGTCCTAATTGTGGGAATCATTTTAGGTTATCTAGCAGAAGAAGAGTTGAGCAAATTATAGATGAAGGAACTTTTAAAGAGTTCAATTTGAAAATTGATACAGATAATCCTTTAAAAATGGATGACTACATAAAAAAACTAGAAGCATTAAGAGAAAAAACGGGACTAGATGAAGCAGTAAAATGTGGTATTGGTAAGATAAATTCAGAAAAAATTGTATTATGTGTTATGGATAGTAATTTTATGATGGGTAGCATGGGAAAAGTAGTTGGCGAAAAAATTACATATTCCATAGAAAAAGCAATAGAACTTAAATTGCCAATAATAATCTTTTGTGCGTCTGGTGGCGCTAGAATGCAAGAGGGAATAGTATCTTTAATGCAAATGGCAAAAACATCGGCAGCAGTAGAAAAATTAAACAAAGCAGGAAATTTATATATTTCGGTTCTTACAGATCCAACTTATGGTGGTGTTACAGCAAGTTTTGCAAGCTTGGGAGACATTATTTTGGCAGAACCTAATGCAATGATTGGTTTTGCTGGGCAAAGAGTTATTAAGCAAACTATAGGACAGGACTTGCCAGAGGGATTCCAAACAGCAGAATTTTTGCTAGAACATGGATTTGTAGATAAAATTGTAAATAGAAAAGATATGAAAGAAACTTTATACAAATTATTGATTTTAAATAAAGGTTAGAAATTTGTAAATGAAGGAAAGTAGAATTTTTATTTTCGTGCTCCACCTTAAGACTTCAATAAAAGAAAAAATATAAAATTTACTTTCAACATATAACTGTTTTTTTAAATATAAAATTAAAGAAAGGACTGTGGTTAAAGTTGGCAACCGTAACTGCATGGGATAGAGTAAAAATAGCAAGAGAAGCAGATAGACCCACTGCTTTAGATTACATAGAAAATATATTTGATGAATTTATGGAACTTCACGGAGATAGATACTTTAAAGATGATAAATCAATAGTGTGTGGTTTGGGAAACATTGGCAAACAAAACTACACAATTATTGGTGAGCAAAAAGGTAGAAACACCAAGGAAAATATTGAAAGAAATTTTGGTATGCCAAATCCAGAAGCATACAGAAAAGCATTAAGATTTATGAAACAAGCCGAAAAATTTCGGTAGACCTATTGTTACCTTTATAGATACAAAAGGAGCATATCCAGGACTTGGAGCAGAAGAAAGAGGGCAAGGAGAAGCTATTGCTAAAAACCTAATGGAAATGTCTGATTTAAAAGTTCCTATTATAGCTATTGTAATAGGAGAAGGCTCAAGTGGCGGAGCATTAGCAATAGGTGTAGGAGATAGAGTTTTGATGCTTGAAAATGCAGTATATTCAATACTTTCTCCAGAAGGATATGCAAGTATACTTTGGAAAGATAGTTCTAGAGCAGAAGAAGCCGCAGAAAAAATGAAATTAACGGCTAAGGATTTACTTAAACTAGGTGTAATTGACGAAGTTTTAAAAGAGCCAGATGGTAACGCAAAAAATGATGTAGAAAAAATGTCAGAAACTATGAAAAAGAGAATAGTATCTATTACCAAGGAATTACAAAAAATAGATAAAGAAACACTAGTAGAATCTAGATATGAAAAATATAGAAAAATGTAGCATAATAAATTTGCAAAAGGGGACGGGCCTGTTTTGTAAAAAGGTAAACATAAATATATGTATTATTTTAATAAAAGCAAATAAATTTTAATGTGTAAAAAAAGGAGGAAACACAATGTTATTAGAAAACAAAAAAGTCTTAATTATGGGAATTAGAAACAAATGGAGTATTGCATGGGGAGCAGCTAAATCAGCAGCTGACAATGGTGCAACAGTATTATTCACATTTATGGGAGAAGAAAACAGAGGTAAAATAGAAGAGTTAATCTCTGAAATACCAGGAGCAAAAGCTTATGAATGCGATGCATCAGATGACAATAAAATAAAAGAATGTTTAGAGAAAATAAAAGCAGAAAATGGAAAGTTAGATGGAATATTACATAGCATAGCTCATGCAAATACAGAAGACTTAAGAAATGACTTTATAACAACAAGTAGAGAAGGATTTGCACATGCGAATGATGTAAGCGCATATTCATTTGTTGCAATTGCAAGAATAGCAGATGAGCTAGACATGTTAAACGATGGAGCAAGTCTAGTATCTCTAACATACTATGGTTCTACAAAAGTATTACCAGGGTATAACGTAATGGGAGTTGCAAAAGCAGCACTAGAGACAAGTGTAAGGTATTTAGCAGACAATTTAGGAAAGAAAAATATTCGAGTAAATGCAGTATCTGCAGGACCAATAAAAACATTATCAGCAAAAGGAATTAAAGATTTTGGAAGTATACTAGATGTAGTTGAAGAAAAAGCACCACTAAGAAGAAATGTTACAACTACAGAGGTAGGAGATGTTGTAAGTTTCTTACTTAGCAAAATGTCATCAGCAATTACTGGACAAGTAATTTATGCAGATAATGGATATAACATAATGGGAATTTAATGAAAACCGTGGACAAAAGGGGTACACCTTTTTGTCCACGGTTTCTTACTCTTTATGCTCATGGCTATACTTTAGTTTAGTTGCCATGCCTCCTCTAATGTGCCTTTCGGCTTTATTTTCATCTAAAATGCTTCTTACTTCGCTAGCTAAATAAGGGCTTATTTTTTGTAATCTTTCGCTAACATCTTTATGTACCGTTGTTACTTTTCGTAACGGTAGAATTTATATCATCAAAATTCGTAATTACCATAGGCCCACTTCCAATTTCATTTAATAATTTTAATCTTACTTCTACATTTCCTTCGCTATCTACGTAAATAGCATCTATTATTGTTTTAAGCATTGCATTTGTAATTGTGTCATTGTTTAAAATGTCATCTACTGTTCTAATTGTTTTTGTTAGTTCTTTTTCTAATACATCTTTTTCTTTTATTTCAGAAGTAATTAACTTTAATTCTCTTTCTAA
>CALXSA010000067.1 GCA_944390995.1 uncultured Clostridia bacterium | reverse complement strand
CGAAGGTATCCTTTTAGGAGTAGTATCGAACTCTGCGGGGAGTTCAAATTCTCTGACACCCGTGTTGTTCCACTTCGACTGATTTGCCTTCTTACGATTTCTTTTCGGGTTCGGACTCATGTTCACAAGCCCCTTTCAAATTTATTTGCACTAACAAGTGCATACAACTATTATACACTAAGTTTGAGCTCGTGTCAAAGGTAGCAAGATTATTCATGAATTTAGTATACTTTCAATATTCAATGTGCATTTTTTAAGAGTTTTGCTATGCATTTTTTAATTTTTTGCTCTCTCTCTTATTATTCAACATCATCCAATGAATTCATTAGCAAGAAGTCTTTTAACTTGACGTGCTTTACAACACTTGTAGAATAATCAATATCATCATTTGTAATTATTATTTTTTGTGATAAATTATCTAAATTACTAAAAGCTGAAAATTCACGATTATACGTTTTTTCTTCGGCTACACTGTACGCAACCTGAATAAAATATTGTTTGTTATTCTTCTTTGCCAAAAAGTCTATTTCTCTACCATTATTATTAAACACATTTATATCGTATCCCATATATATTAGCTCATTATATACTATATTTTCTAGGTTATGTGTTAGGTCATACCTGTTATCTGTACATCGAATAGAATTAAATGCAACATCAGCATCATAAATTTTTGAATAATATGCAAGCTCAGACTTTGTCTTCGTTGAATATTGCTTAACACTTTCTATTATATATGCTTCTTCTAAATATCCAATATATTTTATAATAGTGTTAATTGAACAATTTTCATTCTTCCCTTTTATATAGTCATGAATAGATTTTGCCGAAAATGTCCTGCTGTTTGAGCACAAAATATAATTAACTAAGCTCTTAAAAAGGTTTTCCTTTTTTATCTTATACCTGTTAATTAGGTCATTGATAACAATTGTATCATCCAAGTCCTTTAAATATATGTCTCTAGCATCGTCTGTATTAAACTCAAATCTTTTAGGAAAGCCTCCCCAAACAAGGTAGTCAGTAATTGAACATTCTTTTCCTAGCTCTTTTGTATATTCCAAAATTTCTTTATAAATAAACGGTCTAATTCTGAAAGCTACATATCTTCCACTCAATTCCTTTGTAAACTCTCTAGAAAGTAATTTTGAATTCGAACCTGTAATAAATAATGAATTATCTAACAACCTTAATGTTTTGCAAGCTTCTTGCCAATTATCTAACATTTGTACCTCGTCTAAAAACACATAACATTTTCCTTTTTTTCTCTTATCTTCTATATATTCTATTAATTTCTCGCCATTTGGAATATTTGCTAATATTCTACTATCTTCAAAATTCAAATAAATTAAGTTGTCAGTCTTTTTCCTTAATTCGTCTCTTATTTGCTCTAGTATTACAGATTTTCCGCAACGTCTTATTCCTGTAATTACTTTTATTAAATCTGAGTCGTAAAATTCTCTCACAGGAGTTATATAATGTTCTCTATATATCATCTTTTTCACCTCTAAAAAAATTATACTGAAAGATTTTCGTTTTGTCAACAAATCTTTCAGTAACTCTTATGTACTTTTCTTAAGTCCTTGTTTTCGTGTACATGGCTGATGTCAAGTGTTTCCCATTTTAAACCTCTGTTGCTTATAATCTTCTATTCTTCCTACTGAAAGATTCTTCGCTTTTCGAAATATCTTTCAGTAGAAAGTGACCCCTTTACTTAATAAAATCATTCCATATTGAAATAATTAATATGATTTGCAGTATGAGAATAACGGGAAAACCTACAGAAAACCTAAGTTTCTGTGTTTTGTGTCTAAATGTGTACATTCCTGCAATTCCGCCTATGCTTCCTCCAATTATTGCGAGAATAAGCAGTGTTTGCTCTGGTATTCTCCATTTTCCATACTTAGCTTTTCGCTTGTCCAAGTACATTGCAAAAAACGCAATTAGATTTATTACAATTAAATAAATAATTAAATATTTCAGCATTTTAGTAGCTCCTTTTAACTTATACTACTGCAAAAAGCCATATTACATTCATAATACAGCTTTGCATTCTATTTAAGTTCCTCTTTTTCCTCTTTGTATATTCCTAATTTCACAAGCACCTTATAAAGTTTTGTTCCATATGGTATGTTCAATATATCTTCTTTTGTCAATGTTTTTGTGAATAGTATTAATAAGCAATATGATATTGCACCTAATAGAATTGACAATATAGTGCTTACAGTATTTCCGAAAACATTGCTTAGCAAGCTATATCCACAGAATACTATAACTCCCATTCCTATTGCAGATATAAGTGGTTTCATTACATGAGTTTTGAATTTTATATGCATGTTTACACATCTATTCATTACTTTATAGCATATGAAGAATACTATTAAAGCATACACAAATGAACTTATTGACGCTCCATATACTCCGATGTTTGGGTTACTAATCAATATCATGTTTAGTATAAATTTAATGAAAGCACCAAGCCCTGCGGCAATTGCCGGTATTTTCGACTGGTTCACCCCATAAAGTCCACCCGTTAATGTTGACGCTAGCGCTGTAAGTATCATAGATACTGATGCAATCATGAATACTCCTGCTCCTTCAGAGGCCGTTGGGTATAGCATCCTTAATATTGGGTCTGCTAGCACAATGAAGCCAACTGAACATGGCAAAATGATTATTAATGACGCAAAGAACGAGAAAGACAATCTTCTTGATGCAGTCTTTTTGTCCTTTTTAGCCAGTGCTTCTGATATTGCTGGCACCAGAGCTGTCGAGAATGCTACGTTTATTGCAAGTGGGAAACTAACTAATGTGTCCACTTTAGACAATATTCCCGTAGCAGACATTGCAATCTGTTCCAATGCCTCTTTCGAATTTCCGTCGCTGAACGCTATTTGCATACAGTTACTTACTGTTGCTGTGTCTATAACCCCACTTATTACTGAGATTAAAGAGCTTATTGTTATTGGAATAGAAATTCCAAGTATCGTTTTTAGTAGTTCTTTATTTGACTTTTCTCTTTCTGGAGAAGGTATTGAACCTTTCGTTCTTAATTTATGCGTTTTGTAATATCTTATTAGATATATAAAAGTTATAACTATTGCACATGTTGTAGATAAATTTCCAGCCGCAGCCATTATATATGCATCTTTTCCTATGCATGCATACACGAATGTAATAGAAAGTACACAGTTTAAGAGTTGCTCCAATGTTTGAGAAACACTCGTAGGCTTCATGTTTTGCTGTCCTGAGAAATATCCTCTAAGTACAGCAGACATCGCAACAAACACAATTGCTGGAGATAGTACCTTCATTACATATGCCACATCTGGCACATTCAATATATTGTTTGCAATAAAATCTGAGCCTAAATACAAGCCTATTGAAAGCACAAGTCCTACTGTTGTAAAGAACCTAAAAGCTACCTTAAATATTCTCTGTGCCCCTTTTGTGTCGCCTATTGCAATTCTTTCTGACACCAGTTTAGATATAACGCTTGGAATTCCTATTGATGAAAGTGTAAGTAAAAGCGCATAAATCTGGTATCCAGCTGAGTAATAACCAAGTCCTGCATCACCAAAGCCTTCTATGTTTGTTATAACTAATTTATAAACAAGCCCTAAAACTTTTATTAACAATTGTGAGCAAATTAGTATCACAACATTTTTCATAAAAGAATTAGCTACTCTTTTAAAACTTCCTCCACTCAAAATTTTTTCTCCTACTTTAGTTTATATTCTTTTAAGATTTGTTTCATATTTTGTAATGTTTAGTTTATACTCTATATATACTATAATTACTATATATTAAATTTTGGCATCATTCCCATTTTGTCTGGAGTATGCTCAGGTAGCTGGTAAATATCATGTCCTGGGAACTCATTTCCCTCGACAAAAATAGGTCCATCAGGCGTAAAGCAAACATCCCAGCCTATGTAGCCCATCTGTGGAACTATTTTTGCTGCTTCCTTACACATTTCTATTACCTTATCCCAATCTGGAAATTTAAAGCCTTTTATTTTTGCACCAGTTTGTGGGTGTGTCTCGTATAAGTTTTTCTTTTTGTCAATTGCTCTATCTA
>CALXSA010000066.1 GCA_944390995.1 uncultured Clostridia bacterium | reverse complement strand
AATGTAACTTTTGCCCAAGTAATAGATAGAAACAATATAAAAATGAGAGAATGGGAAAGAGGAACAGGAGAAACAATTGGTTGTGGTACAGGTTGTTGTACTGCTACAGTTGCAGCAGTTTTAACAGGTAGATGCGATAGAAAAGTAAGTGTTCACCAAATAGGTGGAATACTAGAAACTAACTGGGACGAAGAAACAGGAAAAATGTTTATGAAAGGCCCATCACATACAGTATTCGAGTCAGAAATTGATGTAGACGATATAATAAACAAATATAGAACTACAAAATTGCAAGATTTGTTACAAAATGTGGATTATGAGCTTGTAAAAGGAAGCCTAGATGTAGATATTTCAGACATTAAAGACGATTCTAGAAAAGTAGAGCCAAACGATATGTATATAGCAAAAGTTGGTTCTACATCAGACTCACATAAATATATACCGGATGTAATAGAAAAGGGTGCAAAAGTATTAGTGGTAGAAAAAGACATAGATATTCCTAATGAAGATGTTACAGTAATAAAGGTAAAATCTTCAAGAGAAGCAATGGCAGAAATCTCATCAGCATATTTTAAATATCCAGCAAAAGAGCTAACTGTTGTAGGAATTACAGGAACAGCAGGAAAAACTTCAACTTCAACTATTTTAAAGAAAATGATTGAAGAAAATGGGGAAAAGGCTGGGCTAATTGGCACAATAGGTGCGTTTATAGGAAAGAGAAAAATAACTCTTCATAATACTACACCAGAAAATTATGAAATCCAAAAGCTATTTAGAGAAATGGTAGAAGAGGGTTGCAAATATGCAATAATGGAAGTGTCTTCACAAGGACTAAAAATGCATAGAGTAGATGGATTTACATTTGACTATGGGGTATTTACAAATATTTCTAAAGAGCATATAGGACCAAATGAGCACAAAAGCTTTGAAGAATATATGTATTGCAAAAGTTTGTTATTCCAAAAATGCAAAACTGGAATAATAAATGTAGATGATAAGAATTGGGAAAACGTTACTAAAAACCATACTTGCGATATAATAAAGTTTGGTATAAATTCAGAAAATGTAGACTTAAGAGCAGAAAACATCAAATTTATTATGACAGACAAGTTCTTAGGAATGGGCTTTGATGTAACAGGAAAAGTAAATGATAAATTTGAAGTCGCAATCCCAGGTAGATTCTCTGTATATAATGCCTTATGTGCTGTAACAATAGCAAATGAATTGGGGCTAAAGGTAGATTCAATGAAAAAAGCATTAGAAACAGCATACGTAAAAGGAAGAATGGAGCTTGCAGTTTCAAACGATAAGTACAAGTTAATTATAGATTATGCTCATAATGAAGATGAGATGACAAATTTGATGGAAACAATTATGGAGTACAAGCCAAAAAGAATAGTATGCATCTTTGGTGGTGGAGGAAACAGAGCAAGAGATAGAAGATTTGATATGGGAGAAATATCTGGAAAATATGCAGGTCTTACTATCCTTACAGAGGACAACCCACGTTTTGAAGAAATGGAATCTATAAATAACGATATTATAACAGGCTTAAATAGAAGCAATGGAAAATATATAACAATAGATAATAGACAGGAAGCAATAGAATATGCAATGAAAAATGCACAAGAGGGAGATATTATACTTTTAATAGGCAAAGGACACGAACAATATCAAGAAATAAAAGGAGTACAATACTTCTGGGACGAGAGAGAAGCAGTGCAAAGAGCAAAAGAAAAGTTGATGAAAAATAATTAAATTGGTTCAATAATAACATAAATAAAAATATAAAGAAGAAAGGTTTTAGCCTAGAGTTAGAGCCTTTCTTCTTTTGATATTTTCACTGTTTTATGGTATAATATAGTTGAATGCAAAAGTGCATTCGGTACGATACTAAGTGGAAAAGTTTCACTTAGTAAAAACAACCTACTGAAACAGGAGGTAAAAAACATGAGAAAAGACGAAAAACAACGGAAGCTCTTCGCTAAAAAGGTACTGACCATTTTGATAATGGCAGTGACACTGTTCAGTGTGAGCTTTGCCTGTGGAGCAACTGTATACGCAGAAGCTCCGACCAAGATTGGTGACGCAGCATATACCGAAGAGGTATATGAGACAGAGCCAATCGATGAGGTGCCAGAGGAGAAAGAAGAGGACCAAACAACAGGTGAAGACGATCCTCAGGCATACCGTGAGGAGCTAAGGCAAGACGCAATGGCAAAGGAGGAATGGAAGGAGTTTTGCCAGAAATGGCAGAACTTTAAGAAGTTCATCCGAGAAGCCGTTACAACTCTGATACAGAGATAAAACTCCTGTAGAAGGTTGTGGGGGAGCCGAGAGTCTCGGCTCCCCTTTGCACGCAGTTTTCTGAGTGAACATTACAATTATATAAAAGCAAACTAGCTTGTTAAAAATTAAGGTTACAATATAATGGTTTTATGCTATATAATTTAAATAATTCTTGTTATCTGTTTATATGGGTAGAGTAAACTTCTAAAAAAAGTATTTCAAATATGTCGATTTAAATTATACAGCATAAAACCATTATATTGTAACAAATAAAGCACATAATATAAAACATACTACTAGACATTTTTCCATATTTGTTTTACAATATTGTTTGAAAATGTGACGTAGATAATGAGTAATCTGACACACAACTGTCACACGCATAGGAGGAGATAACGAATGAACATTTGGCACGATATAAGTAAAGAAAGAATAACAAAAACAGACTTTATAGGAGTTGTGGAAATACCAAAAAGAGGAGAAGTAAAATACGAACTTGATAAAGAAACAGGAATGTTAAAACTAGATAGGGTTCTATACACATCAACACATTATCCAACAAATTATGGCTTTATTCCACGCACTTACGCAGAAGATAATGACCCATTGGATGTATTAATCTTATGTAATGAGCAAATAGTACCACTAACTCTAGTTGAATGCTATCCAATAGGAGTTTTAATAATGAATGATAGTGGTGAAGAGGATGAAAAAATAATTGCTATTTCTAAAAGAGACCCATACTTAAATGTATATAATGATATATCTGCACTTCCAAACCATATTTCGGATGAAATAAAGCATTTCTTTGAGGTGTATAAACAACTAGAAGGAAAAACAACTACAGTTGACAGAATGCTTGGAAGAGAAGAAGCAGAAAAGATAATTGAAAAATGTATGAAAAAATATGATGAGAAATTTGCAACCGTGGACAAAGGGGACTGTCCACACGAATAAATAGAGAACTGAAAAAGAAGAATAAGCAAAAAATGGCCGTGGACAAAAGGCAGAAGTCCCCTTTGTCCACGCAGGCAAGGTGGTGAAAAGATGTGGTAGAAAAAATTATTTTTAATTTGTTAGCTTTTGCAATATTTATAATTGTTTTTGGAAGATTTATTAAGAAAAATGATACAAGCTATATATACATTTTGGTGTTAGAATTTATTGGTATAGTAATTAACTTTATAGAACTACTTTCAAATGTTACCTTTAATATTTTCTTTAAAATAATAATGTATATTCTTGCAATAGCAATACCAGGAATTATACTATTAGCTGAATATAAAACAAAAATGGATTTCCCAGAGATGCTAAATATTATTTTAGCAAAAATTGCATTACATTCTGGAAATACAGAAAAAGCAAAAGATTATTTATTTAAGCTAATAAATAAATACCCAGAAAGCTATATAGGCCATAAAACCTTAGCAGAGGTATATGAAAAAGAAGAAAAATATTCAGTAGCAGTAGATGAATACATACGTGCTACAGAAATAAATAATAAAGACATTAAATTAAATTACAATATAGCAAGACTTCTAAGCAAAACAGAGAGGTCAGAAGAGGCTATTACAGTACTGCAAGATATACTAAAAAAGAATCCAGAATACTATGATGCCACTAATTTACTAGGAGAAGTTCTATGTGCAAACGAAAGGTACAAAGAGGCAATAAATGTATATATGAATGCACTAAGATACAATCCGGGAAATTATGATTTATACTATAACTTGGGAATGGTATTTACAATGACAAATGACTTCCAAAGAGCGAAAGAGTTTTATGAGAAAGCTGCAGAGATAAACTCATTATTATATAATGCAAAACTAAGCATAGGGCAGATTGCCCTAATTGCAGGTGACTTAGACGAAGCAGAACAATATTTTAAAGAAAGTTTAAAGGGAGAAGATGTAGAAGCAGGATCATATTATTATTTATCACAAGTGGCAATGCTAAAAAATAATAAAAAAAAAGCAACAAAC
>CALXSA010000065.1 GCA_944390995.1 uncultured Clostridia bacterium | reverse complement strand
CAGCTTAATCTATTTCAAGAACAAAAGGAAGATAGCAAATATGTTTGTGGGTTTAAAGCGTATTTAGTAAAAGCAATATCTGAAAAGACTATTGAAGATTTAAAAGAAAACAAAATGAATAATTTGTTTAGGAAAATTGAGATGCCACTTGTAGAGGTCTTGGGTAACATGCAATATAATGGAATGTATGTTGATAAAGATGACCTAATTGCATTTGGAGATAAGCTAAAAGAGCAGATTGAGGTTTTAAAAAAAGAGATATATGAATTATGTGGTGAGGAGTTTAATATTAATTCTCCAAAGCAGTTGGGTGTGATTTTGTTTGAGAAGTTAGGGCTTACTGTGTATAAAAAAACAAAAAACGGGTATTCAACAGATGTAGATATATTAGAAAAGTTAAAAGATGAGCATCCAGTTATAGAAAAAATATTAGAGTATAGGAGTTTAATGAAATTAAATTCTTCATATGTAGAAGGTTTAATGCCATATATTAATGAAAAGACGAAACGAATTCATTCATATTTTCATCAAACTATTACTGCTACTGGAAGAATTAGCAGTACAGAGCCGAATTTACAAACAATACCTACCAGATACGAGCTAGGAAAGAAACTAAGAAAGGTATTTAAGCCAGAGGAGGGCAATATCTTTATTGATGCAGATTATTCGCAAATTGAGCTTAGGGTTTTAGCAGATATATCTGGAGATAGAAATATGCTAAAAGCTTTTAGAAATGATGAAGACATTCACAAACAAGTAGCTTCAAAGGTTTTTGAAGTACCTATGGATGAGGTAACAAAAGAGCAGAGAACTGCTGCAAAGGCTGTTAATTTTGGAATTGTATATGGAATAAGTGACTTTGGTTTGGCAGGACAATTGAATATAACAAGAAAACGCGCAAAAAGCTATATAGAACAATATCTTGATAAATATAGTGGCATTAAGAAATTCATGGACGAAATTGTTGAGGAAGCGAAAGAGCAGGGGTATGTGGAGACTTTATTCCACAGAAGAAGATATATTCCGGAGCTTAAATCAAACAACTATATGGTAAGACAGTTTGGTTCTAGAGCGGCTATGAATACGCCAATACAAGGAACAGCGGCTGATATAATGAAGATAGCAATGATAAATGTATTTAATAGAATAAAAGAAGAAGGAATAGATGCAAAAATTGTCTTACAGGTTCATGATGAGCTAATATTAGAGTGCAGCAAAGATTGTGCAGAGGAAGCCAAAAAGGTACTAAAAGAAGAAATGGAAAATGCAGCACATTTGAGAATTCCATTAAAAGTAGAATTGTCTGAGGCTGACAACTGGTATGAGGCAAAATAAGCCGCGATATAGATGAGTTTTACAGAGTTATACAGGCAGGAGAACATACACAAAATGCAGAAGGAGAGTAATCTAATGACAAAAAAAACTATTATAATGTTGCTAATACTAATCTTAGTATTAGCACTGGGGTTTATATTATTTAAAATAGTAAGAGTTCAGGATATAGTATTGAAAGCAATTTATCCAACTGAATTTTCAGAATATGTGGAAAAATATGCTGAAGAAAATAATGTGGACAAATATTTGGTTTATGCAATAATAAAGGCGGAAAGTAATTTCAACCCAGAAGTCACTTCTGGAAGCGGTGCAAAAGGACTAATGCAATTAATGGAGGAGACGGCAATTGAAAGGTCTAATGTTATATATGATGAGGCCGTGGCATCTCATGACTTATATGACCCAGAAACAAATATAGCTTTAGGATGTTCGTATTTTGCCTATTTATTGGGACTTTATGATGGAAATACAGTTCTAGCACTTACTGCATATAATGCAGGACTGGGAAATGTGGAGCAATGGATAAAGAATGAAATAATTAAGCCCGATGGTTCAGACATTGAGAATATACCATACAAAGAAACTAACAATTATGTTAGGAAAATTTTAAATTCATATCAAATGTATTTAAAGATATATACATAGAAAAGTTTTTAGAACATAATAATTTTCACGTAATTCTAATAAATGTTAACTAGAAGATGTTACATAATATTACAACAATGTTACAGAAATATGACATTTTTGTTACATTGTTGAAATTTTTATTAACATATCATATAATATGAATAGAAAAGTTATGGGCAAAAGATTAAACCTTAGCGTAAGGGGGAAAAAACATGAGCGTTGAAACGTTTGCAGACTATATCTTATCCGAAAAAGACTGGATAAGAAAAATGGAAATAGTTTATTACTTGCAAAAGAGAACTGGAATATTTTACGATAATTCAGTGATTTTTAAGACGCTTCTTACAAAATTATTTATAGACAGTGAAGACTTAGGAGTAGATAAAAACGAAGTCCTTACAGCAAGCCTTTTGTGGAGCTGTAAAAAGGAACTAACTGCAAAGGACCTAGCCAAAATACATTCATTTGCAAAAGAAGGGGCAGAATTTTTGAGTAAACTAGGGTTTGACGAGAGATTTTGCAGAATTTGTGAAGGGGTAAACAGGTATAGCGGCTTAGAACCTAGAGAAAAAGAGAGTGATATATTGGAGCTTGCCGACCAATTTGGAGGAATGCTTTTAGATAGACCCGAAAGAATTGCGTTTAAAACCGACGAGGCGTTGGTGTTACTAGAGTATAGAAATTTAAAAGACAAAGACAATAGATACTTAGAAAAATTTAAAAATTTCGTTATGAATATGGAGGAAGTGAAAATATGAGTGGTTTTATGGGAAGTATTTCAGGTACATCTAAAGCGTTTAATGATATAGATTTTAATAATACAATTGAAGGAATAAAGACAGCAAATTATTTATATAACAGGGTGAAAACAGCAGAAAGAGACCAGCTAGAAGAAAGTTTGAAGCCTAAAGAAGAACAGAAATTAGATTCTGTAGAATTAGCTAAAGATATTCAAGAGGATATGGAAAGATAATATATATTGATTGAACGAAAGATTGGAGGAGGTTAGTTTTAATTGCATGCCAATCTTTTTTTCAGATAAAATAATTGCGTTTTGGCGAACAGAAAGGAACTAAAAAATGAACGAGATATTTGTAGATTTACACGTACACATTGGAAGAAGTGAAAATGGAAAACCAATAAAAATAACGGCTGCGAGGTCATTAAATTTTGCAAACATTGCAAAAGAATGTGCCGATAGAAAAGGAATTAATGTAGTAGGAATAATAGATTGTGCTTCTCCATATGTAATAGAAGATATTGAAAATTTTTTGAGAACTGGCGAGGCATATGAAATAGAAGATGGAGGAATAATATACAAAGATAAAGTTTGTATTATTTTAGGAAGTGAGATAGAAACAGCAGAAGTGAATGACGAAGGAAAAACAGGAAGTGCGCACAACCTATGTTATTTTCCAACATTAAAGGATATTAAAGCATTTTCTAATGAAATGAGCTCGCATATAAATAATATAACTTTGAGTTCGCAAAGGGCAAACATATCTGCATATGAGTTGATAGACATTGTAGAAAAATACAATGGAATATTAATACCTGCGCATGCATTCACACCACATAAGAGTTTCTATGGAAATTGCACGGACAGGCTTAGCAAAATATTTAAAGAAAAGTTTGACAAGATATTTGCAATTGAATTAGGCTTAAGTTCAGATACATATTTAGCAGATGAAATATCAGAGCTTGAAACTCGCACATTTGTTACAAATTCAGATGCACATTCACTACCTAAGATTGCAAGAGAATACAACAAAATGTTATTAGAAGGGATAAGCTTTAAAGAAGTTGTAAAAGCTTTGAAAAATGAAGATGGCAGAAAAATAGTAGCAAATTATGGCCTGGACCCGAAACTTGGCAAATACCATAGAACATTTTGCGAAAAATGCGGAAAGCCAATAGAAGGGAAAGCTCCTATAACACATTGCCCAGACTGCGATAGTAGCAAAATAACAATGGGGGTTTTTGACAGAATAGAAATTATAAAAGATAAGGAAGAAACAAAAAGTCCTAGCTTTAGACCTCCATACGTTTATCAGATACCACTTACATTTATGCCGGGACTAGGTGGAAAAACAATAGACAAATTATTAGGAGCCTTTGACACAGAAATGAATATATTGCACAAACTTTCAAAGGATGATATTGAAGCAGTTGTTGGAGAAAAGATTGCAAATACTGTAATTGCAGCAAGAGAAGGAAATGTAAAAATTCAATCTGGTGGTGGCGGCGTTTATGGAAAACTTACAGCTAGCTAAAATTTGCAAAACTTGCAAGAAAGGGACACTCCTATTCTTTCAATTTTTTGCAAGGAAAGACGTGTCCTTATTTTGCAATTTTTTGCAAGGAAAGACGTGTCCCTAGTTTGCAAATTTCTGCAAAAAAAGACGTGTGCCTAGTTTGCAGGTT
>CALXSA010000064.1 GCA_944390995.1 uncultured Clostridia bacterium | reverse complement strand
GTAAATTAAAATATAGGACAAGTTATGGGCAAAATGTTCTTAATCACTCAATTGAAGTATCAAACTTAGCTAGAATAATGGCAGAAGAACTTGGACTAGACCCAAAACTTGCTAGACGTGCTGGTTTATTACATGACATAGGAAAAGCATTAGACCATGATATGGAAGGCACTCATGTTGAGATTGGAGTTGAAATTCTTAAGAAATATAAGGAAAACGACAAAGTCTTAAATGCAGTACAAGCACATCATGGAGACGTAGAACCTCAAACTATAGAGGCTGTGTTAGTTCAAGCAGCTGATGCAATTTCAGCATCAAGACCTGGAGCAAGACGTGAAACTCTTGAAACATACATAAAGAGATTAGAGGCTCTTGAAGGTATAGCAGACTCATTTGAAGGAGTTGAAAAATCTTTTGCAATACAAGCTGGTAGAGAGATTAGAATAATCGTTAAACCAGACAAAATTACAGATGACCAAATGGTAATTATGGCAAGAGATATTGCTAAGAAGGTTGAGAGTGAAATGGAATATCCAGGACAAATAAAGGTTAATTTGGTTAGAGAAACAAGAGTTGTTGATTATGCTAAATAGAACTTAAACAAAAAAGGAATTACTTTAAAAAAGTAGTTCCTTTTTTGTTTACAGGATAATGTTAAAACTATTATCCTGTAACTACTAAAAATGACTTGATTAAACTTGTACAATTTGATATTATGTAGAGGGAAAAACGAATGTATTATTTTAGAAAAAATACTCATACTGAAAAGTGAAAGGAGAGAAACGATATGACAGAAAAAGAAAAAAGAGATAATGGGCAGATATATAACCCAAATTATGATGAGGAGCTAGGTGGAGAGATGCTAAAGGCTAAAGACTTATGCCATGAGTACAATGCGCTAATGCCTACAGAAATTCAGGAAAGGTCAGAGATAATTATTAAATTATTAGGTGAGATAAAAAATGGTTTCCAAATTGAACAACCATTTATGTGTGATTATGGTTACAATATCCATATAGGAGAAAATTTCTATGCAAACCATGGGCTATTAATTTTGGATGCGGCAAGAGTGGAAATAGGAGATAATGTTTATATAGCACCAAATTGCAACATATATACCGCTTCTCACCCATTAAATATTGAAGAACGTAACAAAGGCTTAGAATATGCTTATCCTGTAAAAATAGGAAATAATGTATGGATTGGCGGAAATGTTACAATTCTTCCTGGAGTTACAATTGGAGATAATACTACAATAGGTGCTGGAAGTGTTGTAACTAAAGATATACCCGCAAATGTAGTAGCATATGGAAACCCATGTAAAGTGGCAAAGAAAATTTGAAATATTTTCTAAGAAAACAATTTGTAAAATGAACTAAAAATAAACGGACTTATGAGGGTGATAGAAAGATGCAAGATTTAACATTAATTTTAGAAGGTGGGGCTTTAAGAGGAGTATACACGGCCGGAGTATTAGATGTATTATTGGAGCACAATATAGAGGCAAATTATGTCTTGGGCGTCTCAGCTGGGGCACTAAATGGAATGAACTATATTTCAAAACAGCCTAAAAGAAGTATGCAAATTAATATAGACTACTGCGATAACCCTAAATATATTGGATATAAAGCTCTAAGGAAGGAAGGCGGAATAATTGGATATGATTATCTTTTTAACGAGATTTCGGTTAAAGAGAACATATTTGATTATGAGAAATTTGTTAGCTCAAAACAGAAATTTATATCAGTTGTAACAAATTGTGAGAAAGCAGAAACGGAATATATTGAAAAATCAGAATGTGGGAATGACATATACAAAGTGGTACAGGCTTCATCTAGTATGCCATTATGCTCAAAAATGGTAAAAATTGGAGAAAACCATTACTTGGACGGAGCGGTAACAATGGCCATTCCAGTAGATTGGGCAATTAAACAAGGGCACAAAAATATTTTGGTGGTTCTAACAAGAGATAGAGAGTATAGAAAGCCAGAAGTCTCTAATACAATGAAACGTGTATATAAAAGAGTTTATAAAAAATATCCAAAGCTAGCTGAAAAATTATGTACTATGCCAGAGAGATACAACAAGTTAAAAGTACATATTAATGAGCTAGAAAAACAAGGCCGAATAATTGTTGTGGCGCCAAAGAAGCAAGTTACAGTTTCAAGACTTGAAAAAGATAAGGAGAAGTTAAGGGCTCTTTATGTAGATGGAAGGAATGACATGGAGGAGGTGCTTGAAAAAGAATTACAATTTTGGCGTTGTTAAACTTCGCTGTGAAAGTCCTCGATGTGCAACAAGCACACCTGCGGCTTTCTTGCTCGTTTGCCTAGCCAAAATTTAATTCTTTTCCAAGCAAAAATATGGCGTTGTTAAACTTCGCTAAGAAAGAGGGACAAGAGAAAAAATGAAGGAAAACAGAAAGCAAATTGCATTGATACTCATTATTTTTCTACTGCTGATAGTAGTAGGTGTGGCGTATATGACGTACATGATGGAGCGAATAGAGGCTAACACGAACAATAGTATAAAGACTATTGTTAAAAATGATGCAAATAATTTAAAAACAGAAATTACAGAGCAAAAGGCAATTTTACAGTCCGTGACAAATGAAATTCTTTCAGACAACATCGTAGATAAAGATAAAATTTTTGACATGTACGAAAGAAGTGACATTACAAGTAGATTTGTTAGAATGGCAATCATGTATGAAGACGGAAGAACAATAACAAACGACGGTCATGAAGTAGATTATTCGGATGAGATAGATAATTTTTTCTCAAATAATGAAATTCATATTTCAGAAAACAGAGAGAGTAAGATAGATGGTGGAGATATAAATATTTACTCACAAGCAATTGAATTGGATAACGAAAAAATAGCAATATTGCTAATTGTAAAAACGGATTCGTATAAAAATATTTTTTCGAATAGAGTGTTTGAAGGAAGTGGCTTTAGCTACATTGTAGATAGAAGTGGAAACATTGTTGTAAGTGCAAACACAGATAAAGGGACAGGCGACCTGCTTGAAAATATAGAGCAGATGCTTGTAGTGGCTTCGAAAGAAAGGTTTATAGAAAGCAAGAATGTAATAGAGGAGAATTTAAGGAGCGAACAAGCTGGCACGAGGACTTTGCAGACTGCTAGTGGACAGTATTATATGGTGTATGAGCCTATTGGAGCTAATGATTGGGCTATTGCAACTTTTATTCCATCTAAGGCTATTGCAGGAGAGGCAAATAGGGCACTTTTAACTACTTTTATAGTTGCAATTGTTGTGGTCTTGATAATATTGTCTATCTGTATTTATATTGTGGTTTCAAACAATAAAAAGCAAAAGCAATTGTTTGAATATGCATATGTTGATTTAATAACAAAAAAATGGAACATCTACTATTTTAGGGAAAAAGGTCAGGAGATTTTGGAAAAACAAAAACTATCTGAAAGTGCTCTTGCACAATACATTGTAGTGCTAGACATTAATAAATTCAAAATGATAAATAAGGCATATGGTTATAAAACAGGGGATACTATTCTTAAAGGAATCGGAGACGAATTAGAGAGAATAATTGGAAAAGAAAGTTTGATTTGTAGGTTTTCGAATGACTACTTTGCGGTACTGCTTGAGCGTGAAGGTAATATAAAGCAGTTATTAAATGAATTAGTAAGAAGCATTGAAAACCTGAAGATAGATGGAAATGTATATACTCTTTCTGTAAATATGGGAGTATATAAAATAACAAGCGAGGACAAAAATATCTCAGAGGCAATGGATAAGGCAATTATTGCGCATTCCGCTTCAAAAGGAGATGTGTTTGATAAGTTCCATATCTACGATGCGCAAATTGAGAAGGACTTGGAAAAGGAAAGTAAGATTGAACGCGAGATGAACAAGGCGTTAAAAAATAAAGAGTTTAAGGTGTATTATCAGCCAAAAGTAAACACCAAAGACGAAACCATATATGGAGCTGAGGCTTTGGTTAGATGGGAACACAATGGCAAAATGATACCACCTAGCGAATTCATACCATTATTTGAAAAAAATAAGTTTATTTTGAAATTAGACTTGTATGTTTTTGAGCAAGTTTGCAGTGATTTAAAAAGCTGGAAAGAAAAATACGGAAAAGAGCCAGTGGTGTCTGTGAATGTTTCGAGAGAGCATTTTGTGGAGGAGAACTTTTTAGAAAAATATATGCTAATTGTTTCAAAATACGGAATAGATACAAGTAAGATAGACCTAGAAATTACAGAAAGCGCTACAGTGGAAGCGGGAATTGACATTATTGAAATAATGAATAAAATGAAAAAGCTTGGCTTTCTTATTTCAATTGACGACTTTGGAACAGGATATTCTTCACTAAGTACCTTGCAAGATATGCCAGCAGATATTCTAAAAATAGACAAATCGTTCGTGGATAGGATTGGCAAAAATGAGAAGAATATTATTGATTACATTATAAACATATCAAAAGAGCTGCAACTCATTTCTGTGGCAGAGGGAGTTG
>CALXSA010000063.1 GCA_944390995.1 uncultured Clostridia bacterium | reverse complement strand
GGAGGCTTTTTATGAATTCTTTGTCCAATATATCTGGTGCAGAATTAACTGCACTTGCCAATAGTCTTGCTCTATATTTTTCTCAAAATTATTCTACACTTGATATTGCAAAATTAGTTGTTTTCTTTACATCTCTTGCTGATATTTTAGCATTGCTTGCTACAGATAAAGTCGTAGAGGAAAAATAGATTTTCGATAGACTATAGTTCTCTTCTTCCTTCTAATGCTTTAGATAGAGTTACTTCATCTGTATATTCTAAGTCTCCTCCAACTGGAATACCGTGTGCTATTCTAGTTACTTTTATTCCTAGTGGCTTAACTAATTTAGAAATATACATTGCTGTTGCTTCTCCCTCAACTCTTGGGTTAGTTGCTAAAATAAGTTCCTTAACTTCTCCGCCCATTAAACGTGCAAGTAGTTCTTTTATTTTTATATCATCTGGTCCTACACCGTTCATTGGAGATATACTTCCATGCAGTACATGATAAACTCCCTTAAATTCATGTGTTCTTTCCATTGCTACTACATCTTTTACGTCTTCTACTACACAAATTGTAGTATTATCTCTTGTTGGGTTTGAGCATATTTCGCAAGGATCTGTATCCGATATGTTAAAACATTTAGAGCAGTATTTTAAGTTTTGTTTTGCATTTTGAATTGCTGATATAAATTCGTCTGTTTCTTCTTTGCTTGCATTTAAAATATAAAAAGCAAGCCTTGCAGCAGTCTTGCTTCCTATACTTGGCAATCTTTCAAATGCTTCTATTAATTTTTCTATTGATGGTGAATAATACGACATTTTTATTCTTCCTTTACATTAGTCCTGGTATATTGTATTTTCCAAGTGATGCAGCTTGTTCACTATCAACTTTTCTTAAGGCTTCATTTACAGATGTTAATATTAAATCTTGTAGCATTTCTACATCATCTGGGTCTACTACTTCTTTTTTAATTGTAATTTCTTTTAATACTTTATCTCCACTTACTTTTACTGCTACTGCTCCTCCACCTGCTGTTGCTTCAAATTCTTTTGCAGCAAGTTCTTCTTGTGATTTTTCCATATCTGATTGCATTTTTTTTGCTTCTTTCATTAATTGGTTGATATTCATACCACCAAATCCTCCCATGTTAGGGAATCCACCTCTTTTTGCCATTTTCTTTCCTCCTACATTTAAATTATTAGCTTATTTATTATTCTAGTTTTAAAAAGAATTGTAGTTTTGGCTATGCTGAGCTTGTTAAGGCTTGCCTGTTACAAGCTCAGTATGCAGTAGCTGGCGAACAAGCAAGAAAACCGGAGGCGTGCTTTTTGCTACGCCAGAGGATTTTCTTAGCGAAGTTCAACAACGCCAAAATGCAATTATTTTTAAAACTATTCTATTATGTTTAGAGGGATATTCAATTCCTCTACCATCTTCTCTAACCCACTCTCACCTTGCTCTTGTTTCTTTGGAAGAGAATCTACATTTTCAATAATTTTAACTTTCATATCCTTACCATATTCCATTGATACCGCTTTTGAAAGTTCAATTATATTTTCTGGTTTTTCTAAAATAGATTTTCCAAAGGCATTTATGCCTTCTGGAAAGCTTATTCCAATAGTCATATCGTTTAATTCTATTGCCTTAGATTTTAACAAATTAGAATACATCATAATTTTTCCATTTTGTTTAAGTCCGTCTAGTACATTTTTCCAGCCTTTTGCCTCACCAAATCCTGAAATTGCTTGAGTGAAATTTGCTTGAGCATCAACTTTTTTGTTTAAATTTTGTGTGTTTCCACTGTTTGTACTAGCGTATTGTATATTTACTGTTGCTTCATTTTTATCTGCAGTTTTTGCTTGTTTTCCATTGCCTTTATCCACAGTTTCCAGAACTTTTTCTATTAAATGTTCACTACATAATTTTATAATTTCTACTTGGAACAATATGCTCTTTTGTGAAGACCATTTCATATCGTTTTCTAGCTTTGATAAGTCTGTTATTATATATAAAAGTCTTTCTTTTGTAGTTTCTTCTGCTAATGCTTTTATCTGCTCTATTTCGTTTTTGCTATATATATCAAGTTTATTTGTTGCTTTATATACTAAAATATCTTTTACGTATTTTATAATTTCCCAAAGTAAATTATTTAGGTCTTTTCCTTCATTTAAGACTGTATCTACTGCCTTTATTGCTTCATCTACGTTATATTCCAAAAATGCTTTTACAATTGCGTGTATGTATGTTAATTTTGGAATTCCTACTAAATCTTTAATTTTATCTTTATCTATGTTAGTTTCTCCATCTTGCAAACATCTTTCCAAAATACTTAAAGCATCTCTCATTGCTCCTTCTGAAAGTGTGGCAATTAAATTTAGTGCCTCTTCAGTTATTTCTATATTGCTTTCCTTTGCAACATATTCAAGTCTTCTAATTATATCTGCGTTTGATATTTTTTTAAAGTCAAATCTCTGACATCTTGAAAGTATTGTTGCTGGTAATTTTTGTGGTTCTGTTGTTGCTAATATAAATTTTACGTGTGCTGGTGGCTCTTCTAATGTTTTTAGTAGAGCATTAAATGCACCTGTAGATAACATGTGAACCTCATCTATTATATATACTCTATACTTTGCAAGAGTTGGTAAAAAATTTACTTCTTCTCTTATTGAACGAATATCTTCTACACTATTGTTTGATGCAGCATCCATTTCAACTATGTCTGTAAGTGAGCCAGAAAGTGCTGCTTTGCAGATTTCACACTCATTGCAAGGCTCTCCGTCTTTTGGGTTTAAGCAATTAACAGCTCTTGCCAAAACCTTTGCTGCACTAGTTTTTCCTGTTCCTCTTCCTCCATTAAAAAGATATGCATGTCCAACTCTTCCTGCAATTATTTGATTTTTAAGTGTTTTTGTAATATGCTCTTGTCCTACAATTTCGTCAAACCTTTGTGGTCTAAATTTTCTATATAATGCTGTATACGACAATCTATATCACCCTCTGTCTTTAAAAAATGGTGTGATAATTTTAACTACTCTATGGAAGTTTCCACACAAGAAGTACTGCTTATTGCTGCTTCCTTCCGGACCTGACAAGGTTCACAGCTTCTTGTTGGTCCCCTCCATACAATAGTTAAAATTTTCATACCATTTGTATTATATAATGTTTTATTCAATTTATCAAGAGTTATTAATAAGTTTTTTAGCTAAATTAACCATAAACAGAATGTATTTTTATTTCATTATTCTCTTTTAAATATAACATCACTCATATCTGTTTTTTCTATGCTACAAGTTCCTTCTTCTAATATGTCTCCACAAGGTAATTGTAGTGTAGTATTAGCTCTATAGCTACAATTTTCTACAGTAATAACAATATCAAAAGATACATTAAATGTTATATCATCATTTGTTACATCAATTTTTTCTAGTAATGTACCGTCATGAGTAATTTCTTCGTCTTCATCTGAACTATATGTGTCCAAGCCAATATTACTAAAGCTTAGTAACAAGCTTCCACCATTACTACCTATTTCTAATGTTTGAGGATTACTTTCTTCTGCTCCTTTATATTCTAGCTTCTCGTTTACTATATATTCATCACTATAATCAAAAAGTCTTCCCTCAACACTATTAGGCATATATGTTTTTATTTCGCCTACACTTGGTGCCTTTGTAATATTTATATTTTCTATTCTTACGCTTTTTATGGTTCTTTCTTCGCCTTTATAGTCTTCGTTTTTGTCTATATATATGTATACATCATTGTTTTGGTATATACTAAAATTCCATTTTTTATCGCCCTCTGTCTCTTGCCCCTCTGCTGTACTTACCATAATTATTTTGGATAGGTTAAATGGCATATTTTTATCGCCTTCTACTTGGTATTTTATCATTGTTATACCAACTAAAAGAAGAATTATTACAAATGTGCTAACAGCTATACATAGCTTTATCATTTGCTTTTTCTTTTCTTTATCCATTTTTATGTCCTCCATTCATCTATTCTTTATGCTATATTTATATTTTGGCGAAGTGGGTGGGATTCGAACCCACGTGCCAGCAATTAGCTAGCTAACTGATTTCGAGTCAGCCTCGTTATGACCTCTTCGATACCACTTCGTATTTTACTTTTTACTCTTTATTTCTCTAAGTTCCTTAAAAAAGCTCTTTAAGATTTGCTCACAGTCATCTTTAAGTACTCCTGTTTCTAATTCTACATTATGATTAAATTTAAAGTCTTTTAATAAGTTTAAAACTGAGCCACAAGCTCCAGTTTTTGTGTCCATTGTTCCTATATATAACTTTTTTAGTCTTGCTTGTATAATTGCTCCTGCACACATTGCACATGGCTCTAGTGTTACATACATTTCACAATCATTTAAACGCCAAGTTTCTAATTTTTTACTTGCTTTTTGTATTGCTATTATTTCTGCATGTTTTGTTGTATCTTGCTTTTCTTCTTTTATGTTATGAGCTCTTACAATTATTTTCCCATCTTTTACTATAACAGCTCCTACTGGAATTTCTAATTTATTATATGCTTTTTTTGCTTCCTTTAGAGCCTCTTTCATAAATTGTTCTTGCATTTAGTGTGCCTCCACAAAAATATATTGCTTATCCATTATTACATACTTTTGTTTTTTTCTAATATTTCTTCTATTGCTCTCTATATATCTAAAAAGAGTCATACAATGCATTGACTTTTCACAACGATTGTATGACTTTTTTCAATGGTGTTCCAGAGAGGAATCGAACCTCCGACCTTTCCCTTAGGAGGGGAACGCTCTATCCTACTGAGCTACTGAAAC
>CALXSA010000062.1 GCA_944390995.1 uncultured Clostridia bacterium | reverse complement strand
TATAGCAACAATATTCTCTGGAGTAGATTATTTAAAAGGATGCAAAGAGTTGTTTAAAGGAGAAATATAAAAAGATATATGAGCAAGTTCTCCTATACAATAAATAGATAGGGATGGCAAAAATAAAATAGAAGCCATAGAACTTTAATTGAGTCAATTAACAAGTTAGCAAAAGAGAGCCAAACAAGCCAGAAGTTTGTAATTATATGTAAGTAAAAACAATTTAACAAAAAGGATGAAGAAAAATGGATTTAGAACAAAGTAAAAAAAGAGTGGAGGAATTAGTACCTTTACTTAAATATTATACACAAATGTATTTTGATGATAAGCAAGTAGTTAGTGATTACGAGTACGATATGCTTATGAAAGAATTAAAACAAATAGAGGCAGAATACCCAGAACTTATTAGAGAAGACTCTCCAACACAAAAAGTAGGTGCTAGCATAAAAAAAGGCTTTGAAAAGGTAACTCACGAAGTGCCTTTACAGAGCCTTCAAGATGTGTTCTCATTTCAAGAAGTAAAAGACTTTGACGAAAGAGTAAGAAAAGTTGCAGAAGAGAATAATATAGAACTAAAGTATGTGGTTGAAACCAAAATAGATGGGCTATCTGCAGCACTAGAGTACAAAAATGGAGTATTTGTTCGTGGAGCAACTAGAGGCAATGGTACTGTAGGAGAAGATGTAACAGAAAACTTAAAAACAATAAAAACAATTCCTAAAAAGTTAAAAGAACCAATAGACATTACAGTTCGTGGAGAAGTATTTATAGGAAAGGAAGAGTTTGAAAAGTTAAATGCAGATAGATTGATGGAAGAAGAGGGCCAATTTGCTAATGCTAGAAATGCAGCAGCAGGTTCATTAAGACAATTAGATAGTAAAATAACTGCCAAAAGACCACTCGACATCTATATTTTTAATGTGCAAAAATCAGACACAATTAAATTTACATCACACTATGAAAGTTTAAAATACCTCGAGAAATTAGGCTTTAATGTAAACCCAGTAAAAATACTTTGTAACAACATAGAAGAGGCCATAAAGGCAATAGAAAAAATAGGAAAAGATAGAGAAAAAATATCATTTGGAATAGATGGTGCAGTTGTTAAAGTTGACAATTTGGAGCTAAGAGAAAAGTTAGGAACAACATACAAAACACCAAAATGGGCAGTTGCATATAAATATCCACCAGAGAAAAAAGAGACAAAGTTAAAGGATATAGTGTGTCAAGTAGGAAGAACTGGTGCAATAACGCCAATGGCAATTTTAGAGCCAGTAGTTGTAGCAGGTTCTAGAATATCAAAAACCACTCTTCACAATGAAGACTATATACGCGAAAGAGACATCAAAATAGGTGATACTGTAATAATTCAAAAAGCAGGAGACGTTATTCCAGAGGTAATTGGAGTAAACAAAAAGAAAAGAACCGGAGAAGAAAAAAACTTTGAGATGCCAACAGTATGCCCAGTATGTGGAGCACAAGCAGTAAGAGAAGAGGGAGAGGCAGCGTGGTACTGTAATGGAATAGAATGCCCAGCAAAACTATATAGAGGAATAATACATTTTGCTTCAAGAGAAGCTATGGACATAAACGGCCTTGGCGAAGCAATTATAGAAGAGCTAATAAATAGAGGGCTTATAAGCAACATCACAGACATATATAAATTAACATTTGAAAATGTAGCATCATTAAAGAAAAACGGCAAAAAATTTGCGCAAAACCTAATGGATGCAATAGAAGAAAGCAAGCACAGAGACTTGTACAGATTAGTAAATGCACTTGGAATAAGACATGTAGGAGTAAAACTTGCAAAAACACTATGCAAAACATATAGCACAATGGACAAGCTAATGAATGCTACTTATGAAGAACTATATATGAAAGAAGAAATAGGAAAAATAATTGCAAAAAGCATAACAGACTTCTTTAAAGAAGAACAAACCATAGACCTAATAAATAAACTAAAGGAATATGGCGTAAATATGGAAGCAATAAAAGAAGAGGGCGCAGACGAAAGATTTGCAGGACTTACATTTGTGCTAACAGGAACACTAGAAAAATACTCTAGAGACGAAGCACAAGAAATAATAGAAAAACTAGGAGGAAAAACCTCAGGTAGTGTATCTAAAAAAACAAGCTATGTTTTAGCCGGAGAATCAGCTGGAAGCAAACTAACCAAAGCACAAGAATTAGGAGTTAAGATTATTTCGGAAAACGAGTTTGAAGAAATGATAAAATAGTTTTGTCGGGTTTGGGGACAGGCTCTTTTCCGACAAACATGTCGGGTTTGGGGACAGGTCTAAAAGTGACAAAAAGAAAAGGAGAAGAAATGGACGGAAAATATACTTTTAATGAATTTAAACAAAATTTAGATGATGGTTATCAAATATATTTTACTTATGTGCGTAATAGGTATTTACTGTTTAAAACTGCAGAGAATTGCTATACGCAAAAGTTATTAACTGATAATCCTAAGAATCCTCAGCCACGCCATAGTATGATTACTTTTAAAAGAGTAAAAGAGATGTTTCCACATATGGAAAATATAGAATATAAGAGTGGAATTTAATAAGAAAAGTGGCTTCGCATTTTGTAGCATTTCGCTTCGCGAATATGCACGGTCAAAAGAAACTTAACCTTATTGTATAGCAAAAATCTGCGATTTTTCCTATACAATAAAAAAAGTGCCAAAAGCAATACAAGGACTGCTTTTGGCACTTTTTAAAGGTAATAGTTATTAACCTTTTGATAGTAAATCTTCGAGTTTTTTTGCACCTACGAGCTCAACGTTCTCGAGTTTGATTGCTGGAACAGTTTTAAGGTCATAGTTCCTGGCAATTATAAGCCAGTGAAAACCATCAACCAAGTTTAATTTCCTATCAATTACGATAGGTTTGGGGAGATGCCCATACTCCAAAAACATTTTTTGCTTTCTGGAATACTCTTCCTCACTGATTTTAAGGGTGTGGAACCTTATCCTGCTTGTTGCTATCTCTTGGACCCATTCAGCTGGAAGCACATACAATCCTTTCTTGTTAAATTCTTTTCGTCGTTCATTTAATTCAATAGAGTATTTTAACTTCTCGTCTGTATTCCCAAGCCGAGAAAAGATAGAATATTCTTCTTGAGTCATATTCCCTTTTTTGCTATTACATTCATTGCAACAAGGGACTAAATTGTTTGGGATTGTAGGTCCACCTATTTGCTGGGGATAAAGATGATCAAGCGTCATCTCACTAGGCAAAAAACTTTTATGACAATAGTAACATTTTCTCCGTCCTTTCATTTGGTAAGTAAGTGAACTCATGATTTCCTTTAGAGCAAACCTGTTCCGTATGAACAGGATGCCGTCTTTAATTAGAAAATTATTAGCTCTCAGATTTTTACTCGGTAATTCAATATTCATTGTATAACCTCCATATAAAATATTGTATATAATATATTATAGCACAAATTCGACAAAATGTGGCAAAATATGTAAAAATACTGAAATTAAAAACAAGAAATCCAACTTTTAACAAGTGGGATTTCTTGAACTTTTGATTCGGAATTTAGAAACCAAAATATCTTTGACTAGTTAATACAATTAATTTGAATTGCAAAAACTATACTTAAACTTCGCTACTACTTCGACGAATTTCGACATTGTCAAGCACAATTGCTGGAACATACTTTAATTCACACGACTTTGCTACAAACAACACATAGAACCCATCAAGTGAATATAAATTCCGGTCCAAAACAATAGGCCGTTGGAATTGATGATACTTTTCGTAATATTCCTTTTGCTGTCTGTACTTTTTCTCAGAAATGTTAGCAAAATCAATCCGTGTGTGAATTTCACTAACTTTTATAGGAGTAATCCACGTATTAGGAATTTCAAACATTCCGATAGAGCGCAAACCCTCTTTGAAAGCATTTACAGACAAACGATAAGCTCTTTTTTCTTCAGCTGTTGTAAGTGCAGAAAAAGCTAAAAATTGATTATATGTCATATTAGACTTTTTTCCATTGCAACTTTTACATGCTGGAACTAGATTCTGAGGAATTGTGGGACCTCCTGTATCACGAGGATACATGTGATCCATAGTTATTTTATCTCTACTGAATTGCTTTTTACAGTAATAACAACGTCTCCTTCCTTTCATATAGTAAGTTACTGCATAAATAACGTCCTCAAAAGATTGCCCATACCGAAGATACAAAATACCATCTTTTATCAAGAAGTCTTTTGTACGAAGATTTTTTGCAGGTAAGCTTATATTCATAATCAAACCTCCTAATAATAAAAACAAAAATTGCGTTGGAAGTATTATAACATAAATTGAGATAATCAGAACATAAATTTTAAAATTTATAGAACTTATTTGTTGGATAGAGAGTGATACGTATATATGAAAAGTAATTTATAAGGTTGGAATGGGCTTCTAAAAAAAAGTATGAAAATATGGAATGGAGAGTGATTTGAGTATAGAAATTCTTAATGGATTTTATGGAAAGAGTTCATCTTTGATGGAAGGGTGCCATAAAATACATTTAGAATTTCTATGAAAATCAGCTGGACCGACATATTTGAAATACTTTTTTTTAGAAGCCCATTCCAACCTTTATGCATTCCAACCTTTATACATAACCAACTTAACTCACAAATAAGTTTTTCCTAAAAAAATTTTCAAAAAAGTGTTGTCAAAAAAATATATTAAGTATATAATCAAAGCATAATGAATTTATATAAATTTATTAAAGACAAAGGAGGAATTTATATGTTAAAAGCAAACATAGGTTGGAGCACAGAAGCAGATAATTACGAAGCAGGAAGAGCCTCAGCTAAGAAGGCTGTAGTAGATTTAGTTCAAAC
>CALXSA010000061.1 GCA_944390995.1 uncultured Clostridia bacterium | reverse complement strand
AGAGATGGGGAGATGGTGGACTTCGGAAAGCCACTATTCAAATTAAAATAGGAGGAGAACAATGTTAGATATTAAACAAATAATGGAGATAATTCCCCAAAGGCCACCATTTTTGATGATTGATAAGGTTGAGGAATATGTGCCAGGGGAGAGCTGTACAGCATATAAAAATGTATGTATAAATGAGCCTCATTTTGAGGGACATTTTCCAGGCAACCCTATTATGCCAGGGGTGCTAATTGTAGAGGCTTTGGCGCAAACTGGTGCTGTTGCAATTCTTTCAAAAGAGGAAAACAAGGGAAGAAATGCTCTATTTGGTGGAATTGACAAGTTACGCTTTAAGAAGCAAGTAGTACCAGGTGATGTACTAAAATTAGAAGTTAAAATCATAAAGCAGAAAGGACCTGTAGGTGTAGGAGAGGCAATTGCTACAGTAGATGGTAAGGTTGCAGCAAAGGGAGAGCTAACATTCGCGATTGTGTAAAAAAGGAGAAATGACATGTTGAAGAAAGTTTTAATTGCAAACAGAGGAGAAATTGCTGTAAGAATTATTCGTGCATGCAAGGAATTGAATATACAAACTGTTGCAATTTATTCGGAAGCTGACAAAGATGCGCTTCACGCAAAGCTTGCAGATGAAGCAGTTTGTGTGGGACCAGCACCTTCGGCTAAAAGTTATTTGAATATTCAGAACATATTGGAAGCGGCTTGCACAACAAACTGCGACAGTGTTCATCCAGGTTTTGGTTTTTTATCAGAAAACGCAAGTTTTGCCAAAATGTGTGAAGAAAGCAAATTGAAATTCATTGGACCTTCATATAGAGTAATTGACTTGATGGGAAATAAATCGAATAGTAAAGAGTTAATGAAAAGTGCAAAAGTTCCAGTAGTTCCGGGTTCAGATGGTTGTGTCGAAACAGTGAAAGAAGCTATAAAGTGTGCAAGAGAAATTGGTTATCCAGTTTTACTTAAAGCATCAGCTGGCGGTGGCGGAAAAGGAATTAGAAAAGTCGAATTCGAGTCAGAAATGGAAAATGCTTTCAACCTAGTTAGGCAGGAGGCTAAGGTTTCATTTAATGATGATTCAATATATATTGAGAAATTTATTGTGAACCCACGCCATGTAGAGATGCAAGTTTTGGCAGACGAACATGGAAACATAGTGCATTTGGGAGAAAGGGACTGTTCTGTACAAAGAAGGAACCAAAAAGTACTAGAAGAAAGCCCATCAATGGTGCTTAATGATGAATTAAGGGCAAAGATGGGAAAAGCAGCAATCAGGGCGGTTAAGGCATCAGGATATACTAACGCTGGGACAATAGAGTTTTTGGTTGACAAAGACAAGAATTTCTATTTTATGGAAATGAATACAAGAATTCAAGTAGAGCACCCTGTAACAGAGATGGTCACAGGAATAGATATAGTAAAGGAGCAAATCAAAATTGCTTCAGGAGATCCACTAGAATTCACGCAAAAAGATATTAACTTTAGAGGACATGCGATAGAATGCAGAATAAATGCAGAAAACCCAGACAAAAACTTTAGACCATGTCCAGGTAAGATAACCGAACTAAATTTGCCGGGCGGAAACGGCGTAAGAATAGATACAGCAGTATATACAGGCTATACAATACCACCAGTATATGACTCAATGATAGCAAAAATAATTGTACACGCGGAAGACAGAAATTCTGCAATTGCAAAAATGAAAAGAGCCTTAGAGGAGTGCGTTATTGAGGGAATAGACACAAATATAGACTTTTTATTTAAAATACTATCAAATGAGCATTTTGTGAATAATGATTACGACACTTCATTTATTGAGAAATTCATGTAGTTTCGTTTGAAATTTTCGTTTTGGGGACAGGTCTGAAAACGAAAAAAATTTCGTCGTGAGACCTGTCCCCAAAACGAAAAAAATTTCGCTGTGAGACCTGTCCCCAAAACGAAATGGAGGTTAAAATGGTTATTGATAAAATAAAGAAAAGAATTGAAGTTAATGACGACGGCACGGATAGAGTACACAGAAGTGACATACCCGCGGGAAAGTGGGTTAAATGCGAAAAGTGCAAGCAAATTTTGTATAAGGAAGATTTGCACAAAAATTATAGCACTTGCCCTAATTGTGGTGCACATTTTAGATTGTCTAGCAGAAGAAGGATTGAGCAAATTATTGATGAGGGAACATTTGAGGAGTTTAAACTAAACATTGATACAGATAACCCACTTCAAATGGAAGATTATATCAAAAAATTACATGCTTTAAGGGAGAAAACTGGTCTGGACGAGGCTGTGAAATGTGGCATTGGAAATATTAATTCTGAAAAAGTTGTAATTTGCGTGATGGATAGCAACTTCTTGATGGGAAGCATGGGAAAAGTTGTTGGAGAAAAAATTACATATGCAGTGGAAAAGGCCATAGAATTAAAATTGCCAGTTATAATTTTTTCTGCATCTGGTGGCGCTAGAATGCAAGAAGGAATTGTGTCTCTAATGCAGATGGCGAAAACATCAGCTGCAATTGAAAAGCTTAATAAAGCAGGACTTCTCTACATTTCTGTTTTAACAGACCCAACATATGGAGGGGTTACAGCAAGTTTCGCGAGTTTGGGAGATATAATTTTGGCTGAACCAAATGCGTTGATTGGTTTTACGGGCCCAAGGGTAATAAAACAAACAATAGGCCAAGATTTGCCAGAAGGGTTCCAAACGGCAGAGTTCTTATTGGAGCATGGGTTTGTTGATAAGGTTGTAAATAGAAAAGAAATGAAAGATACTTTATATAAGTTACTTATATTGAGTAAATAAGAGTGCGACAAAAGTCTGTTTCATCTTGCTGTCACATATTTGTGATATGTGGAGCTACTTTTGCCAATAAAAAATTTAAAGAAAGGACTGTGAGAAAATTGTCTAAGGTAACTGCGTGGGAAAGAGTAAAAATAGCAAGAGAGCCAGATAGGCCAACAGCGCTAGATTACATAGAAAATATTTTTGAGCAATTTATAGAGCTTCACGGCGATAGGTATTTTAGGGATGATAAAGCTATAGTATGCGGTTTGGGCAATATTGGAAAGCAAAACTATACAATAATTGCTGAACAGAAAGGTAGGTCTACCAAAGAGAACATTGAAAGAAATTTTGGTATGCCAAACCCAGAAGCATATAGAAAAGCTCTAAGGTTTATGGAACAGGCTGAAAAGTTCAATAGACCAGTAATTACTTTTATAGATACAAAAGGAGCATATCCTGGCATTGGAGCAGAAGAAAGAGGACAGGGAGAGGCAATTGCAAAATGCCTAATGAAAATGTCTGATTTAAAAGTTCCAATAATAACAATAGTTATTGGCGAAGGTTCAAGTGGAGGAGCACTAGCAATTGGCGTAGGCGACAGAGTTTTAATGCTTGAAAACGCTGTATATTCAATTCTTTCACCAGAGGGCTATGCGAGTATTTTGTGGAAAGATAGCTCAAGAGCAGGAGAAGCTGTGGAAAAAATGAGACTAACTGCCAAAGACTTATTGGAAATGGGCATAATTGACGAAATACTAAAGGAACCTAACGGAAATGCCAAGACAGATTTAGAAAAAATGTCAGACACTATGAAAAAAAGGATAGTTGCTTTAACTAAAGAACTAAAAAAGCTTGATGTGGCAGAACTAGTAGAAAACAGGTATTTAAAATTTAGAAATATGTAGTTGGACGCTTAAGGCCACTCCTTTTCGTCCAAGAACTTGGAGAAGAGGGACAGACAGGTGTGTCCCCAATGTCCAAGAAAATTAATTTAGGAGGAGATAAATATGTTATTAGAAGACAAAACAGTATTAATTATGGGAATTAGAAACAAGTGGAGTATTGCTTGGGGAGCTGCAAGGGCAGCTAGCGAGAATGGAGCGAGAGTTCTATTTACATTTATGGGAGAGGAAAACAGAGAAAAAATAGAAGAATTAATCTCAGAACTTCCAGGTGCAGAGGCATATACATGTGATGCATCTAGCGACGAATCAATAAGAGAATGCTTCAAGAAGATTAAAGCAGAGTATGGTAGAATAGACGGAATTTTACACAGCATAGCACATGCAAATACAGAAGATTTGAGAAATGACTTTATCACAACTAGTAGAGAAGGTTTTGCACATGCAAATGACGTAAGTGCATATTCTTTTGTAGCAGTAGCAAGAATTGCAGACGAGCTAGAATTATTAGAACCAGGCGCTAGTTTGGTTTCACTAACATATTACGGTTCTACAAAAGTACTTCCTGGATATAACGTAATGGGAGTTGCAAAAGCAGCATTAGAGGCAAGTGTTAGATACTTGGCAGAGAACTTGGGAAAGAAAAACATTCGTGTTAATGCAGTATCAGCAGGACCAATAAAAACACTATCTGCAAAGGGAATAAAAGACTTTGGAAGCATACTAGACGTAGTAGAAGAAAAAGCACCAATAAAACGAAATGTAACAACAGAAGAAGTGGGAAATGTAGTAACATTCTTATTTAGCAAAATGTCTTCAGCAGTTACAGGTCAAGTAATTTATGCAGACAACGGATATAACATTATGGGAATTTAACTGTTTTTCGGGACGGAGCAAAAAAACAGCTTTTGCTCCATCCCGAACTTTTCTCATTTATATTTTATGTTCATGACTATATTTTCTTTTGGTTGCCATACCGCCTCTTATGTGCCTTTCGGCTTTGTTCTCATCTAAAATGCTTCGTACTTCTGCTGCCAAGCAAGGGCTTATTTTAAGTAATCTTTCGCTAACATCTTTGTGCACAGTACTTTTACTTACTCCAAATTTTTTTGCTGCACCTCTTACGGTATCTTTGCTATCTATAATATAGTGTGCTAAATTTATTGCACGTTCTTCTATATATAATTTTCCCAATTTTAAAACCCCCCTAAGAATCTATGTTTTGTAACATTGTAT
>CALXSA010000060.1 GCA_944390995.1 uncultured Clostridia bacterium | reverse complement strand
ATCCATTTAAAATAACAAGGTTTGATAGAACACATACAAGCAAAGAGATAAAAGATAATTACGACGAGTTAGAGGGAAAAGATGTAACAATTGCTGGAAGAATTATGGCAAAAAGAATTATGGGAAAGGCTTCATTTTGCCATATTCAAGATAGCACTGGCAAAATACAGAGCTATGTTAGCATAAATGAACTGGGAGAGGAGAGCTACAAGGCTTTTAAAGAGGACGATATTGGAGATATTGTTGGAATTACTGGTTTTGTTTTTAAAACAAAAACTGGCGAGATTTCTATTCACGCGAAGGAGCTTACACTTCTTGCGAAGTCTTTAAGACCACTTCCAGAGAAGTTCCATGGACTAAAGGATACAGACCTAAGATACAGACAAAGATATGTGGACTTAATTGTAAATCCGGAGGTTAAGGATACTTTTGAAAAGAGAACAAAAATTATTAAGACTATTAGAGAAATTTTGGACGAGAAAAATTATATTGAAGTAGAAACACCAATTTTGAATACTATTCCTGGTGGTGCTTCAGCACGCCCATTTATAACTCATCACAATACTTTAGATATAGACATGTACCTAAGAATTGCGACAGAGCTATATTTAAAAAGATTAATTGTTGGTGGTTTTGACAGAGTGTATGAGATTGGTAGAATTTTTAGAAATGAGGGTATGGATATAAAGCACAACCCAGAGTTTACTACAATAGAATTATATCAGGCATATGCTAATTTGGAAGATATTATGGACTTGACTGAGGAACTTGTTTCTAAAGTTGCTATGAAGGTTTTAGGAACAACTAAGATTACATACCAGGGCCAGGAGATTGATTTAACACCTGGCTGGAGAAGGGTTACAATGATTGATGCGGTAAAAGAGGCAACAGGTGTAGATTTCCACGAGATAAATACAGACGAGGAAGCTATGGAGGCTGCAAAAAAGGCTGGAGTGCCAGTTGACCCAATAAAAACAACAAGGGGCGATATTTTAGTTGCGTTCTTTGACGAAAAGGTTGAGGAGACGCTAATTCAGCCAACAATAGTTTACGAGTATCCAATAGAGAATTCACCACTTGCTAAAAAGACGGATGCTGATGAGAGAATGACGCAAAGGTTTGAGCTATTTATTGGCGGTAGAGAGTACGCAAATGCATTTTCTGAGCTTAACGACCCAATAGACCAATACGAGAGGTTCTTGAACCAAGTTAAGCAAAGAGAGGCTGGAGACGATGAGGCCAATATGATGGATATGGACTTCGTAAATGCTCTTGAGTATGGTATGCCTCCTACAGGTGGTGTCGGTATGGGAATAGACAGATTGGTTATGCTTCTTACAGATGAGGCTTCTATTAGAGATGTGCTATTATTCCCAACTATGAAACCATTAAATAATGGTTAATGTAACTAATATATAAAGATAGAGTAAAAAGGAGATTAATCATGCCAAAAGAATTAAGCGATTTTTTAAAAACAGCTTATAAATATGGAAAAGTCAAAGATTTAAAAGATGCATTTGAAGAATATCCTGTTGAAGAAGAATGGCATAAAGGTAAAGTAGAAAATGTATTAAATGAAGATTATAAGTCTTATAGCTTTTATGAAATTGGAGACATAGTTTTTGTTAAAGAATATAGCTATCCTGATGGAAAAAAAGGTGAAAACCATTTCTTCGTAATAATTGATCAAGATAATACTGCTGTTCCAATAGAAAATTTTGGCATGCTTGTATCTTCCAATCTAAATAAATTAAAATTTAAAACTAATAAATTATTAGAAAAAGATGAAAAAAATAATTTACACAAAGACAGTTTAGTGAAAACAGATATTATTTATAAAATTCCAAATGAACAAATAATTTTCAAAATTGGTATTGTAAGTTATGAAAAAATAGAAGAATATAGAAAAAGTTTTTATGATAATTTAAAGAGCGAAACTATGTAATATAGAATAAAACAATAAGAATACTCATAATAAATAATAAATTCAAAAATACTTTGCAAATAAAATATGGCAAATAAAATATGGGGAAATTTACTTAAATATATTAGAAAAGGATTTTGCTTATGTATATAGATAGAAGAATAATTTTTTTGATAATTGCTTTAATGCTATTTAGCTCGTTTATGACGATGTTTTCAAGAGAGGGAGCACTACTTAGTTTTGTGCTTTCTATTCCGGGAATATTGGTGGCAATTACATTCCACGAGTTTGCGCATGCTTTTGCGGCAGACCGTTTGGGAGATGATACGCCAAGGATGCAAGGCAGGCTCAATTTAAACCCGTTTAAGCATTTAGATGTTTTTGGTACAATAATGCTTGTTTTTGCTGGTTTTGGTTGGGGAAAGCCAGTGGAGATTGACCCAAGAAATTTCAACAGAAATATTTCGCTAGCGAAGGCAGAGGCTATTGTGGCGGCGGCTGGGCCAATAATGAATTTCCTTCTAGCCATTGTGTTTGAAATTGTAATTTGCTTAATTGCAAAGTTTGCACCTGCATTCATGTTTTCAGAAACAGGTCTTATTGTAAATGCAATATTAAGCTCAGTTGTAATTACAAACCTAGGACTAGGAATATTCAACTTAATTCCATTACCACCACTTGATGGTTCAAAGGTGTTGTGTGGCTTTTTGCCTTACAACGCAAAGAATTGGATAGAGACTCACAGCCAAATTTTTGAGATTGTGTTTATTGCGTTGTGGATAGTTGGAATTTTGGGAATGATAATTTCGCCAGTTATTAGTTGGGCGTATGGGGCACTAGCACAATTATGTGCTACTATATTTGGACTAAGTTGAACAATAAATTGTGAGGTAAAAATGAAAGACATACTTACTTTAGGAATTGAGACGAGTTGCGATGAGACTTCTGCTGCCATTGTAAAAAATGGCAGAGAGGTTTTGTCAAATGTTATAAATTCGCAAATAAAAATACACGAAAAATTTGGTGGCGTCGTACCAGAAATAGCTTCTAGAAATCACGTAGAAGCTATTTCTGATGTAATGAAAAAGGCTTTGGAGGAAGCAGAAATTGAGTTTAATGATATAGATAATATTGCGTGTACATATGGCCCAGGGCTGGTTGGTGCGCTTTTGGTAGGTGTTTCATATGCAAAGGGGTTAAGCTATGCACTTTCAAAACCGCTTACTGGAACGAACCACATTGAGGGGCATATTGCAGCGAATTACATTAGCCACAAGGAGTTGGAGCCTCCGTTTTTATGTGTTATAATTTCTGGTGGGCATACACACCTGGTACATATTAAAGATTACGACAAATTTGAAATACTTGGGAAAACTAGGGACGATGCAATTGGAGAGGCCTTTGACAAGGTGGCAAGGGTAATCGGGCTTGGCTATCCAGGAGGTCCAAAGGTGGACAAGCTGGCAAAAGAAGGAGAGGCAAACATAGAATTACCTAAAACTCATATTGATGGTTTGGACTTTAGTTTTAGTGGAATAAAAACTGCAATTATAAATTTGCATCACAAAAACCCAGATATAAACAAGGCCGACCTATGTGCTAGTTTTGAAAAATATGTTACAGAAATGTTGATTGGCAACACTTTAAAAGCTGCAAAGGAACTAAAAACCAATAAAATTGCATTGGCAGGCGGAGTTTCTGCGAATTCATATATTAGAAAGGCGTTTTTAGAGCTGGAGGAGCAAGGGTACAAAATATATTATCCTGACCCAATACTTTGTACAGACAATGCTGCAATGATTGCTTCAGCAGGATATTACAGATTTATGTCGGGCGTAACTTCAGACCTAGACCTAAACGCAGTACCAAATTTGAAGATTTAGAGCAGCTGTTTTTTTTCTCCGTCCCTAAAAACAGTTTTTTACACAAACTTCCTAAATAGCCTTGAAAAAAAACTACAAAAGTAATATAATTAACGAAACCAAAATAAGGAGCAAATGCTATGTCAATTTATGTGATAGCAGATTTACATTTATCTTTCTTAGAGAATAAGCCGATGGAGGTTTTTGGGAGTAATTGGGAGAATCATGCAGAGAAAATTAAAAAAAATTGGATAGAAAAAGTAAAAGAAGAAGATTGTGTAATATTGCCGGGAGATTTCTCGTGGGCAATGTACTTAAAAGATACAATATTAGATTTTGATTATTTGAACAAATTGCCAGGACGCAAAATTTTATTAAAAGGAAATCATGATTATTGGTGGACAACCTTAAAAAAACTTGAAGAGTTTACTACGGAAAATAATTTTAATAATATAGAGTTTTTATACAACAATAGTTATTTGGTAGAAGATAAAATAATTGTTGGGACTAGAGGTTGGAATATACTGGATGTTGAAGAAGATGGAAAAATGCTTAAAAGGGAAAATGCGAGATTGGAACTTTCCATTCAGGATGGAATAAGAAAATTTGGAGAAGAAAAAGAAAAAATTGCATTTATGCACTACCCACCAATAAATAAAAATGATATAATAAGAAACGAAAAAAGTATTTTTGTGAAAACGCTGGAAAAATATAATATACATAAATGTTACTATGGCCATTTGCATGGTATGTCGCATAAAGAGGCGGTTGAGGGGAATATAGATGGCGTAGAATATAAATTAATTAGTGCTGATTACACAAATTTTGAACTGATAAAGGTTTAGATGTACTAAAGATATAAAGGAGTAGAGAGGATATGTATAGGAATGTTGAAATAAATATCCCTGTTTTTATAGGAGTAATATTGTTGGTTGCTGCAATTTCGGCTTTGCTGATTTGGGGCGTAAACACGTTTACTGAAAATATGTTGAATTCAAAAGAAGAAATGGATACAACTATGCAACAGTTTGACCAATTATGGGAAGGAACACCACTTAATTCAGTAAATAATTTGGATATAAACCAAATTATTTACTGATTTTATAAAGAAAAAATATGTAAACTATTGCAAAATAAAAAAAATGTGATATAATTAGAAAGCTTATAGAATATATCAGGAAAGGGAGAATAAATATGAACATTAAAGTGGAAAACACAGAAAACAAAAACGAGGTAAAACTTACTTTTAACATTGAAGCTGAAAAATTTGAAGAAGCAATCAAAAAGGTATATACAAAAACAGCCAAATATTTCAATATACCTGGATTTAGAAAAGGAAAAGCTCCATTCCAGTTAGTAGAGAGACAATACGGAGCTGCAATTTTTTATGAGGATGCTTTTAATGAGCTAGTTCCAGAAATATATGA
>CALXSA010000059.1 GCA_944390995.1 uncultured Clostridia bacterium | reverse complement strand
GTAAATGTAGGTATTGCACATAACAAGCTTTTAGCTAAAATGGCGTCAGATTTTGAAAAACCAGATAAAATACACACACTTTGGAATGAAGAAATTAAAACAAAAATGTGGCCACTAAAAGTTGATGAACTTTTAATGGTAGGAAAAAAGAGTATTCCAAAATTAGAAAAAATGGGAATAAAAACAATAGGCGATTTAGCACATTACAATAAAGAAATATTATATAAAACATTTGGCAAGTTTGGAAAAATGATTTGGGAATATGCAAATGGTATAGACAATTCACCTGTAAATTATAAAGAAGAAAAGCCAAAGGGAATAGGAAATTCAATAACAGTTCCACAAGACTTAACAAATATAAATGAAATTAATAGGATATTGCTAGAACTTACAGAACAAGTTACTTATAGATTGAGAAAAGAAAAAATGCTTGCTAATGTAGTAAATGTACAAATAAAAGATTCAAATTTTAGAGTATTTTCACATCAGCGTAAATTAGATACAGCAACATCGAGCACAAAAATAATTTATGAACAAGCAAAAAAGCTGATGGAGGAATTGTATTCAAATGGTACGAAGGTAAGATTGATAGGAGTAAGAGTAGATGACTTATTAGATGAAAAAGATAAACAAATATCTTTATTTGATAACAAGCAAAATGAAAAACAAGAAAAATTGGACGAAACATTGGACAAAATAAAAGAAAAATATGGACATAATTTTATAAAAAGAGGTGGAGAAATTTAAAAATAGCTTTACCATATGATTGAACAATCTAATAAAATTTAATATATTAAAAGAAAACTGCGCCTCGCAAAGATACGGGGCGCAGAAAGATTTGAAAAATAACTTTTTTAAGATTTATCACTTAAACAGTTAATGTATTCTAGGCGAAGCCCAGAAGCATTCTTTCCGATAACTTTGCATATGACTTTATCTCCATATTTGAACATTGGAGAATAAAAGTCCATCAGTCCTCTAATTTGAGGATTGATCTCGACAAAATAGCAATTTTCTGGTTGCAAATTGGAAGTAATTCTTCCATATACCACATCACCTCTGTGATAATTCTCAAGGGTGTCGGGATATGCTTGCTTGTAGGATACAGTAACATATTTGTTACTGCCTTTTTTCTCAAGAATTTTTACATCGACCATTTGACCAACGGAAAAATAATCATTGAGATCAATTACATAAGAATTGCTAACTTCCTTCCTTGCACAGTAAAAGGTCAAACTTTTGTAGGATAAATACAAACTACTTCCGATGCCTGCTACTTTTGCCTGAACAATTTGTCCTTCTTCAAGCAAGTTGTACTCATATTCTTGTACAGCTCTCCGGGAGAAAATCCCAGTAGAAGACTGACTAACATATATATTAGTTCCTATTAAGACAGAAACCGCTGTAGGAATGCCCCTTCTGCTAAGTTTAGTTAAGGGATAAACAGAAATTTCTTCTTCTAGAACTGCTACAACATAGGGAATGCTAGGAATATGAATTTTTAATTGCCTACTCCTAGAATTCCAGCCAACAACCTTTGCTTTGATAAATTCCATAGTGAGTTCCTTTCATTAAGCTGTTTTTTCGTGATAATGCGAAGAAAAAATTATTTCACCTCTTTTTTTAGTACTTAAGGAATAAACCTTACAATAATATATATTAACATAAAATAAAGAAAAAAGCAAGAAATGGACTGGTGATGGAGTATATTATACAATAAAAGCATTGCACACAATTTTACATTTGTAAAATTGGCGCGCGAACAAAGATGCGAACGATGTAAATTTAAAAGTAGAACAAAGTTAAAGAAAACCACTTTTGTTCTACTTTTAAATAAGAATAAGTAAAAGATTAATCAAATATTAGAATCTATTTTTCTTAACAAATCTATAACTTGCAAAACCTATAATAGCCATAACAGCAACTCCACCTGCAATGTATAAACCTGTGTATATACCTGTTTGAGGAATATCTTTTGTAGGTAATACATCTAATGCAATTATAGGACAATCATCATTTTCTGCAAAACCTGGAGTTCCATTTTCTTCATAAGTAATTTCAACATTTTCGTTTGTAGGTAAATTAATACCAACAATTTCTCCATCAAATTCATTATTTAAAGAAATTCTATAAGTAAATGTTGCTTCTTCACCAGGTCCAAGAGCTGGAATAGTCCAAGTAATTGAATTATCCTCAGTATTTACTTCAGCAGTAACTTCTCCAATATTTGATTCTGTTAGTTGTGCATAAGTAAAGTTATCTATAATATTTTGAGGAAAGTAATCTTTAATTACAATGTTCTCTAAAATATATTGTTCTTGTACAATGCTTGCATAAATTTGATTTGTTACTGTATCTTCAACATCTTCATCTTGAACATAGTAAACTTCTCCAGAAGTTGGGGTTGTAGCTGTACCAAATATTTCTTCAGCTACTTCTCTGTATGTTGGTTTTGGATCTTCCTGAGATATAGCAATTTCACTATCGCTCATTTCAATTAGCATTGAAATTAAATTAACGCCAGCTTCACCAAGTTCAACTATTTTATTTCTAGTTGGAACTCTTGTTGCATCTGTGTAAGTATCGCCAACAACACCTCTAGCTGTATTAGGAATAGCATCTGTTAAAGTAATGATGTATTTTTCTGTATCTGGATCTGTGTTTGTTTGAAGTAAAGCATATGCAGCATCTAAACCAACTTCAACATTTGTTCTGGCACCCATAACATCTGTAGAAACAGTATCTAAAGCTTCACTTATAACATCTGCATCATTTGTTAATTCTGATGTAACTGTTTTAGCATCTAAGTCAGTTCCTTCAATTGTATAACCTTCATCATCAGTTTCAGTAGATGTTGCAAATTCAACTATACCTATTTTAATATTTGGATTTGCTGCTAACAACTTATCTACCAAGGTTTGAGCAGATTGTAAAACAGCTTCTTTTCTTGTCATTGTTTCACCATTAATAGTAACTTCATTTGTAGACATACTTCTTGATGCATCTATTAACAAAACAACGTCAGCTTTTTTATCTTCTAACATTTCTGCATTATTTCTAGCAGTTAATCTAATGTCAACATACTTTTCAGTAGTGTTGCATTCAATCATTTTCTTCTCAAATTCGCCATACTGACCAAAAGTAATATTGCAAATATTATCTTCAACTAAAGTCATAGTAGCATTACCTTTGTTAACTGTGGCTGCAAAACTAGATGTAGCAGTAAATAAAACTACAAATAGAGCAATTAAAATACCATAAATTGTTTTTTTCATAATACATTTATCCTTTCTTTAAAAGCACTTATACTATTGAAAAATAAATCCATTTTTAATAGTTTGTGCAAAAAAATTTTTTTAATACTTGCTACATTATAATACATAAAATTTCAAAATTCAACAAAAATATGAAAATGAAATGTAATTGTAATTTTTTAGGTAACGGTTCGAAAAGTTTTTGTTAAAAAATTGTGTCAATAGGGACGCTCCTGTGTCAATAGGGACGCTCCTGTTTGACATACAATTTTTTTATAAAAATCTATTGGAAAAATAACTTAAGAAATATATAATTAGGAAAAAGCAAAGGAGTGCAAGTTAATGATAAAAACGGCTGAAAGCCTTGGGGCTGTATATATATATATATATATCGTTAGATTTAATAGAATAACTTTATGTGAACATAGAAGAAAAACTATGCTTTTTAGACGAACAAAAATGTCTAATTAGGCATAGTTTTTTTGTGCTTGTTCAAAATGTGTAAACTGAGTGTCAAGAGGAGGATGTCAATCGGGGGACAACCCCTTAGTAACATGACCAAGTGTCAATAAGGGGTGTCCCCATTGACAGCAGGTAAGAAAGCAAGTGTCAAAAAAGCACGTCCTTGATGACACGACCCCAAAATGAAAAGATTAAGAAAAAAACGAGAAGGGAGATTAAAATTTTATGAAAGAACTAAGTAAAAAGAAAAAATTAATAGGTTTTATAGCTATATCGCTAATTGCAGTAATAATAGCTATAATTATAACAACTAGCATAGTAAACAATAACCAAGTATCAAGAGAAGGCTATGCATCCACAACAGCAAATGGAGATTCAGAATTAATAGCAAATTACATTAAAAAGGGAATAACAATAGGAGGAGTAACCGGAAAACTAGAAAGTTTAAATACATTTGATGCCACAGCAACAGCTGAAGATATAGCAGAGGGAAAAGTAGCATATGCAAGAGGAGAAAGAATAGTAGGAATATATAAAGAACCAGTTGAACCAATTTTAGATGACGATTTACAAATAAGTGCAACAAATGTATATTATGCAGATTTAGATAGTAGTGGAGAAATAACAGTAGATGGAGTAATATTTGCCGACTTAGCCGGAGAAGAAGAAAACGGACAATGGAATAATGATTCTTGGAGTTCTTATACAATTCCATCAGAAACAGGATTAAAGCAATACTATATAAAAGGAGAATATACAGACGAACACTTTGGAACTGGAAAAGTAATAGCACCAATGGAAGAAACAAGTGGAAACGAAAGATTTTATGTAATAGCATTAGAAGATATAAATCCGGGAACAGGATATTATTGGTATAATAATGCATCTGGTAAGTTAGACAGTAGTTATAATGTAAGTTCTACAGCTAACGACTTTGCTTCAGCTAGAGCAGAACCAACTGGAAGATTAAACACAGAGAGAATGATAGCAAGTTGGAATGCAAGTCAATATGGAGAACAAAATTTAAATGATATGTGGGGAGTAATACAAGATGAAGTAGCAGACGGATGGTTTGTACCATCAAAATCAGAATGGGCATCATTTGGAGCGGTATTTAACATTACAAGTAGCAATTATTTGAGCACATATGGGCTTAGCGACTTCTACTGGTCTTCTTCGCAGAGAACTATGAACATAGCTTTTAACGCAAACTTCCACTACGGTAGCATCGGCGACTACGATGTGTTCAACGGCATCTCTGTTCGTCTTGCCACGACTTTCTAAAAATAAATAAGACCAACCAAGTAAGTATAAAGCCTAAAAACTTTATACTTATTTTTGATTAAAAAGCACCTACACAATTGAATATTTTTGTGATAAAATACATTTGAAAATTAATTAAATCATTGTTAAAATTAATGAAATAAGAACAAGGTAAGATAATTGATTAAAACAATTAAAAGGAGAAACAAAAATGGCAACAATAATTGATGGAAAAAATTTAGCAAAAAACATAAGAGAAGAGCTAAAAGTTGAAGCAGAAAAACTAAAGAAAAAAGGAATTACACCACATTTAGCAGTTATAATGGTGGGAGACAATGATGCATCAAAAGTTTATGTTAGAAATAAAAGTAGAGCTTGTGA
>CALXSA010000058.1 GCA_944390995.1 uncultured Clostridia bacterium | reverse complement strand
ATTCATTAGAATATTTACTCATAAAAAATACACCTCCAAATGTTAGATTTTTTGTCTAACATTTGGGGTGCACTTCAGAACGGTAATATTCTAACTTTATTAAATATAGATTGTATAATAAAATAAAAACAACCCCCTTCACTAGAAACTAGTTAAGGGGGAAGGAGATTACTCTTCTACAAACCTGTAAAGGCGAAGAGCATCACTACTCAGACCACCAAGGTCCAAGCCATCCATAAATGGATTGTTGTACTTTATTTGGCGCTTCAGCCTGTAATAGGCTTCTTTGAGGTTTACAAACCGTACCTCATTGCTAGGAGTATTGAGAAAAGTTTGTACTCTTCCAAACACTACCTGCATGTTGGCATCAGTTCTCGGATCCATCTGATTCAGTCCTTGAGTAAGCAAAACGGCATCTTCAAGATTCAGATTAGTCTGCTTTTTGACTAATCCTTCAGCCACTTGCAGAACGTGTTCACGAATATTAAATGCCCTAAAAGGCACCTCGTAGAACCATTTGCCAATAGCAGGCTGGAAAGTAGGAAGGACCACGAGTTCATTATGCTCGTTAAGAACGATGACCGACACTATCGGATTAGTTTGAATTATTTCAGCATTAATCCGAGTCTTGTCATTTGCAGTATAGGTAAGATGCCTGATTGAAAAATCAGACATTTGTGCCAAATCCTGCGCCAAGGTTAACTTGTAGTCTTTCATAGTACGCATTATCTCCTTTTTTAGTATTTGACCAATTGGGCCGTAGAACAATTATACAACTTTCTAAAGAAAAAAGCAATACATTATGTAAAATCTACTTCGCAACATATAAAATCCCCCTGCCACAGAGTGACAGGGGGGAAGGAAATTATATTCTATTGATACATCTATGTGCCATCAAGGCATTGATAGAGTTAGGCTCGATAAAAGAGCCATCTTCGAAGAAAGAACTAGTGGTCATCTGCATAAGTGAATTGTAATATACGAGATTTTCGTACTGCCATGCACCTTTAAGTTCAGCATTATCATCAACTTTGCCAATGACAACGTTAAACCAAGAGGCACTACTACTGTCGGGACAATAGCGAATTGTTGATATTACAGTAAGAGGAGAACACCCCTGTTCTATGAATACGCGTTTAGCACATTCTTCAATAGTTTCACCTTTTTGGCAAATTCCAGAAGGGAGTTGCCAAAGCCAATTTTGCCGATAAAGGAATATTTGCCCATACTTGTTATAGGCAATAACCATTACTAGCCGTTCTTTCATTGTAATAATCTCCTTTCAAATAATTGACCTAAAAATTGGTCGTGTTCATATTATATAACCATTTTATGTAAAAAGCAAGCAGTTATGTTAAATTTGCGCATTCTTATTGCAAAGAATCTACAATTCACAGCCTATTTTTTAGAGAAGAAGAAGGTATTTTTTATTGTTATTGGAATGCTTAAGGTGGGGACCGACAAGTTTACAAACTGTTAAATTGAGCACTAGCGAAAATTTATACAGTTTGTATGCAGTTGGGGGCTGGAAATAACAATAAAAAATACCTTCTTCTTCTCGGTATTAATCTGGCTATGAATTGTAATATAGAGAACAAGCACAAATAATCAAACTATTGTTGACAAAAATTAGTAAAATCAATATAATTATGGAAGAGAAAAAGAGGAGAAAAGTATGAGCGACAAAAAGAAATTTATAAGAAACTTTAGCATAATAGCACATATAGACCACGGTAAATCAACATTAGCAGACAGACTTATTGAAATGACAGGAGTGCTTTCAAGCCGTGAAATGGAAAGCCAAGTATTAGACAATATGGACATCGAAAGAGAAAGAGGAATAACAATTAAGTCTCAGGCTGTTAAAATGATATATAAAGCTAAAGATGGAAATGAATACGAACTTAATTTAATAGACACACCAGGGCACGTAGACTTTAATTATGAAGTATCTAGAAGTTTGGCAGCATGTGATGGAGCAGTTTTAGTTGTAGATAGCACACAAGGTGTGGAAGCGCAAACACTTGCAAATGTTTATTTAGCAATAGATAATAACCTGGAAATTTTACCAGTTATAAACAAAGTAGATTTGCCAAATGCAAGACCAGATGAAGTAAAAAAAGAAATTGAAGATATAATAGGAATTCCAGCACAGGATGCACCTTGCATATCTGCTAAAACAGGGCTAAATGTAGATGAAGTATTAGAAAGAATAGTAACAGACCTTCCAGCTCCAACAGGCGACGAAAACGCACCATTAAAATGCCTAATATTTGACTCTATATATAATGATTACAAAGGCGCAATAGCTTATGTTAGGGTAAAAGATGGAACTGTAAAAGTCGGAGACGAAATATTACTTATGGCTAACAACAAAAATTTTACAGTAACAGAAGTAGGATATTTTGAACCAGGAAGTTATTCTCCTTCCGACAAACTAGAAGCGGGAGAAGTTGGATATATTGCAGCAAGCATAAAAAGTTTATCAGACATTAGAGTCGGAGATACTATTACTTTAAAGGAAAATAAAGCAAAGGAAGCCTTACCTGGATATAAAAAAGTAAATCCAATGGTTTATTGTGGAATTTATCCTGTAGATGGAAGTGACTATGAAAACTTAAAGGTAGCATTAGAAAAACTACAATTAAATGATGCAGCCTTAGAATATGAGCCAGAATCTTCAGGAGCTTTAGGTTTTGGATTTAGGTGTGGATTTTTAGGTTTACTTCACTTAGAGATAATTGAGGAAAGATTAGATAGAGAATTTGATTTAAGTCTGATTACAACATCACCATCAGTTATATATAAAGTACACAAAACAGATGGTGAAATAATTGAACTATATAATCCATCAGATTTGCCACCAACAAGCGAAATATCATATATGGAAGAACCAATGGTACAGGCAGAGATTTTGACACCGAAGGAGTTTGTTGGAAATATAATGGAAATTTGTCAAAATAGACGTGGAATCTATGTAGACATGAAATATTTAGATGAAAATAGAGTAACTCTAATATATGAACTTCCATTAAATGAAATTATATATGACTTTTTTGATCAACTAAAATCTAGAACCAAAGGATATGCTTCATTTGACTATGAATTTAAAGAATATAAACGTTCTGATTTAGTTAAACTAGATATACATGTAAATGGTGAGGCAGTAGATGCCCTTTCGTTTATAGTGCATAAGGACAACAGCTATGAACGTGGAAGAAAAATGGTAGAAAAATTAAAACAAGTAATTCCAAGGCAGTTATTCGTAATTCCTATTCAAGCTGTTATTGGAGGCAAAGTTATTGCAAGAGAGACTATATCTGCATTAAGAAAAGACGTTTTAGCAAAATGTTATGGTGGAGATATTACAAGAAAGAAAAAATTGCTAGAAAAACAAAAACGTGGTAAAAAGAAAATGAGACAAATAGGAAATGTGGAAATTCCACAGGAGGCTTTTCTTAGTGTTCTTAAGCTTGACGAAGAATAGGGCACAAGTGAAAGATAATTGCTAAGAGAAGAAAGATAACAGAGAAATATCTTGTGTTGTTAAAATTTAGAAAAAGAAGGTAAACCATGAAAAGAATAGTATTATGTGGCAGTATGAAATTAAAAGAAAAAATATTTGAAGTAGAAGAATATTTAAAAAATAAAGGATATGAAGTAGTTACACCGAAAGAATTTAGATTGGAAATGACAAAAGGAGATGCTACTAAATTACATTTTGATGAAATTACAAATGAAAAAACAGATATAGTTTTAGCAGTTAATGTAACAAAAAATGGAATAAAAAATTATATAGGACCAAATACATTTGCAGAAATAGCAATGGCATTTTATTTTAATAAAAAGATTTATCTATTAAATGATATTTACGAACCATATAGAGACGAGTTAGAAGGATGGAAAGCTATTGCATTAAAAGGTAATTTAGAAGATATAAAATAAAGGTTTATAGATAAAACCTTAAAAATCTAAATATTACAATCAAGGAATAAAAAAATGGAGAAAAATAAAAGAAATTTTTCAGAAAATGAATTTAATGACCAAGTAGAGGGCAGAAATGCTGTTCTTGAACTTTTAGAATCTGGCAGAGATATAAATAAAATATATGTATCAGAAGGCGAAAAACATGGTTCAATTAATAAAATAATAGCCATTGCAAGAGAAAGAAAAATAATTATAAATGAAATAAGCAAGGTCAAACTAAATCAAATGGCACAAACAGAGAATAATCAAGGAGTAATAGCAATTGTACCACCATTTGACTATTGTGATGTAGACGATATTTTACAAATAGCAAAAGATAGGAATGAGAAGCCTTTTATTTTAATTTTAGACGGAATAGAAGATCCACACAATTTAGGTTCTATTATAAGAACTGCAGAAACTGCTGGAGTACATGGACTAATAATACCCAAAAGAAGAGCTTGCCGGAGTTAATAGTACTGTAGCTAAAGTATCTGCTGGGGCAGTAGAGTATATGAAAATTGCAAGAGTAAATAACCTAAATGATACAATCAATTATTTAAAAGAAAATGATGTGTGGATATGTGGAACAGAAATGAATACTGATAAGTATTATTATGACGAAGACTATACAGGAGGAATTGGAATAGTCATTGGAAGTGAAGGTTTTGGAATGAGTAGATTAGTAAAGGAAAATTGCGACTTCTTAGTAAAAATACCTATGAAAGGAAAAATAACCTCACTTAATGCATCTGTATCAGCCGGAATAATTATGTATGAGGTTGTGAAACAAAGAAAATAAGGTTAGTATCTTATAAATATTACAAAGGAGAAATTATTATGAATAATTCTAGAAAAAGCCTAAAAATAGCTATACCCGTTCCAATTTTAATTTTAGTTGTAATAGCTATAATAATTGCAATAATATTTTGGGTTTTAAACTCAAGCGAGTCTAATGAAGAGTTGTTTTGGAAATACTTTGCACAAGCAAGCGATGTTACACAAGTTATATTAAGTGACAAATTAAATGCTCAGGAAAATTTTAAAGAAACAAATTCATATACATCTAATGGAAATGTAGCAGTTGTGTTAACTCAAGGAGAAGTCAGCTCAAAAAGATTTAATGTCTCGACTAGTGCAAGGCATGATGTAAATACAAATAGAACGTATGCAGAAGCTATATTAAAAAATGGAGAATTAGATGTCTTTAAAGTATCATATGCAAGAAACGGGGATATACATGCGGTAAAATGTGATGAGATTTTTGAAAACTATGTAGGGATACAAAACTTTAATTTAACAGCACTTGGAGCTAGTTATGGTATAGACAACGTACCAGATACTATAGACGAAAATAATTATATTAACCTGTTTGAACTAACAGATTCTCAAAAACAGCATCTAGCAGACATATATTTACCTATAATAATGCAACATATAACTTCGGAATCATACCAAAAAACA
>CALXSA010000057.1 GCA_944390995.1 uncultured Clostridia bacterium | reverse complement strand
TTTTGAGGAATAGTAAACCCTAGGTAATATGTATATTTATCGGATTTTTTTGTTCCTTGGTGTCGCACCATGCTAATGATAAAAAGAAAAATTTATTTTTCTTTTTATCGCAGGAAAGGTGCTCCAAATCGCACTCGCTTCAAAGAAGCTCGTTTGGTCGCTTACGCGTCACTGCAAAAATTCTCTAAATATACATATTACCTAAGGGTTTTATAACCTAAACTTTTAGAAAGCCATTATCTAGTAACTTTAAGCTTATAAAAATAACAAATTTGTTGAACTAAATAGAAAATTGTGGTAAAATAGTAATGTGTTAGAAAATAATTTAGATTAGCGATGCTTTTCTAGATTAGAGTATACCAAAAAAGGAGAGAAAATATATGGTAGAAGATAATGAAATAAAGGCGGTAGTATCACCTTTTGCAGTAAGAGAAGGAGAAATAAAAACATTTGATGGTAAAGACGGTTATGTGTCTATGAACCAAATAATTCATAAAATAAATATAGGACATATAAATGATTTACATTTTAAGATATTAGAACTTGTTAATGAATTTGAGTTTATAACATCAAGACAAATATACCAAATGCTACAATGGAAGAATGTTGAAATAGCTTCTCAAGACAAATTAAATAACAAATTAGAGCAGTTAATAAAGTCTAAAATACTTACAAGATATTATTTTAAAGCAGAAGATGGAAAAGGAATATATAGAATATATTGTTTGGAAAAAATGGGCAAATATTTGCTTAATTCAAGAGGAATAGATTGCAAATGGCAACCAACAGATAACACAAAACCAGTGCCAATGATAAAGAAAAGGCTTGCAGGAAACCAAACAATTATAGCATATTTAAGAAAAGTAAAAGCATTTGACTCGTATACAGTAAAGCCTGCAATTACAGCAAAGCAAGCAGGAAAAACATTTAAGGCAACGGGTGGAAGTGTAAAATTAACTAAAAATAATAAATCTATAGAATTTCTATTTGAAGTAATAAGAAGAGAAGAGGATTGGGAAAAGAAGCTAGTTGACAGAATGAGATTATACAATGACTTTTATAACAATTACTTGCCAGGAGATTCTGGATTTAGTTCAATGCCACAACTTATTCTAATATGCGAAGACGAAAAACATATGGCAGAGACATTTAAAACAATAGTAATGAACAAAGTAGAAATGGAACGAATAAAAATGTATTTCTCAACAGACTTAAGGCAAAACGAAGAGACACTTGATAAGACTTTAGTAGAATTCAAACTAGAAAACGGAAAATATAAAATGGAAAATGTGGAAGTTAAGCTTTTAGGAATATAATTTCCTAATTAGCTTTAACAATAAAATAGACAACATGTTTTTGCGAAACTAAATACAATATATTCGACAAAACCAAGAGGGAGACCATAAGGTCTCCCTCTTGTGTGGTATTACGTAAAATAATTACCACATTTTAGAAAGTGATTTTTACGACTTCCTGAGTGTTTTCCTCGGCAGTCGGTGCAAACTCAATTGTAACTGTTGTACCAATCTGCAACAAGACTTGTCTGTTGCTGTTCTTAATGGAAGACATATACAAATTACTATCTTCAGCAAGAGTGAAGTAGAAATATGTGTCACCATCAATCTCGGCAGTAACCAAGAAAGTTATGGTACCTGTAGTGGTTTGCACCTGAGAGGTGTCAATATCATTAGTATCAACATCATCGGTTTCAACAGAGTCATTACTTAAGCCAACTTCTTGCCGGTATAAAGCAAGAGCTTCTTCTACAGTACTTGCCTGTACAGTAAGAGAATAGTTCTCCACATTAGAAAAGGCATATCTCTGAAGTAGCCCTGCATTGTCCTTTAATACCATAAAGTATGTAGGCAATCCTTCAATATTGACTATTGTAGGGAAAGTAGCAACATATCCCAAGTTTTGTACCAATCCCTGTGCTGCTGCTTGAGCAGACGATTCCTCTGCACCAGTGCAAGGATAAAACTTTACTACACCAGTCCTCGGATTGGCAAGAATAAAACCAATGTTGGATTCTGCTGCATTTGCAGGTGTAACACCTGTATAGAACACAATACCATCAGAAGAAAGTGTAGTGTTGTAACCAGTAAAGCCTTCATCATTATCCTTATAATAATACGAGGTTCTGTTAATACCGGTACCAGAGAAGTTGATGAATCCATTTATGTATTCGTAATTGTAGTAGACCATTTCCATTAAATAATCTAGATCAAATGCATGATCTACCCAATTAGGAATGTCAGATACAGCATATTCATGACTTTCGCCAGTACATGCATCTGTGATAATAAACGAATTTTCTGTTTTACCACCCCAAAAACCAATGTTACTAGTTTTTACAGAAGTAATCCAATAAGGATTTCCGTCATTGTCGATTTCAAAGAAAGATTTTCCGAAAACATAGCTGGGATACTGACTCCTAAGATGCCGACGTAAATCGTAACTGAAAAAGGCGCTAGGAGAATACTTAATAGGATTTTCCAATGTAACAAGCTGGGCCTCTTGAGTGACGGCATTAACGAGAACATAACCAGGAATTCCAGCAGAGCTAGCTTTTGTATATTTAAAGAATCCTCCGTAGCTAATAGGAGAGATACGATACTGAGTATCGTTATACAAAATCAAGTTATATTCATTGTCAACTTCATACCAAGAGGGGTTACTTAACCCAGCCAAAGTTCTATCGCCAAGCCTTTGGGCTGTGTCTACATCGACTACAGCTAAATTGTTGATGTTGCTATTTGCAATTTCGCTAAAGTTACCTTCTTCGATTTCAATCAAAGCTTGGTACTGTCGCGCGTGAAAGATTTGCACAGAGTTACAAGTGCCAACAATTATAGCTACTATGCTAATGCCAACAACAATTCCAGACGGAATTGTAAAAAGCCGACCATCATAGTGAGACTCAGCATCTGCTATAATTGAGCAAAATAAGGCGATACAGCCAACGACAAATATGTATGCATACAATCCTCCAGAATTGAACGACCAAGCAGGCAAGAATAGATAGTTAATCAGAAGGCCTGCAAGAATGATTGTTGCTAATGCAACGATCCGGGGAATAGACAGTAAGTTTTTCATAAAAGCCAATCCTTTCTTTTTTGAGAGTATACTCTCAGTTAGTGATACATAAGCACTAAGCTTATGTTAACTATTATAGCATAGAATGTTAGATAATGCAATGGAAAAAAGTCCCCCAAGACTAGTCTAGTCTTGGGGGGTGTCTCAGCTAAAAGCGTATGTGCTTACTTAGAAAAAATGCTAAACATCAGTTTACAGCATGGTCATTACCTGATTCCCAAAGATCACCATTAGTGCTATAATAGTAGGAGTTCCCAGATTCGGGATCATAGTATGTACCAGTTTCATCGTCATAGATGCAGTTATCAAGATCAGGAATATACGACATAATAATGTCTCCTTTCAATCTATATAAGTTTAGCTGAGACAGTTGTACAGTGACAACAATGATATTATAACATAAAAAAGTTAAACTGTCAAATTGATTTTAACAGTTTAACTTTTTTCTATTGTTCTTTCTTCCTATTCAAATCAAATATAATTGCATCATCATTTTCTAAGAAATATTTCGAGTCTGTAGAATCTGTTTTAATTGGGTCTATTTCTTTATTAAAGTCTTCTGGGTCATTAGCTGATGTAGCTGCTTCAAAGTTTCCTCTAAATTTCGGCGTAATAGGTTTTCTTTTTATATTGTCTGATATTCCACTTGTGAATTTTTCGAAGTTATATTCTTTAAGTTTTTTAGGCTCTTTGTACTTTGCTTCCAAATAGTCTAATTTTCCTTTACCAACAACACTTTTACCTTTGCTATCTTTTACTTTAAATATAACTTGTTTTGCCTTTAAAGACATTATCTTTCCGGCTTTATAGTTAGCAGTCCAACTATAGCTAATGTCTCCTAATTTAGTATCATATCCAAAGTTATCCTTTGAAGAATTAGTTTCGTAACTATTTTTATATTTCCACTCTCTTTTTTCTTGTAATTCTGTTTCCCACCATTGAACATCCTCTGGCAAAGCATTACCAAATATTGCTTTGTTTACGCAGTTAGCAAGGATTTCGTCTTTAAAGTTACCTTTTTCATTACCTTCAAGTTGTGATAATGTTTGTGCTGATAAGATGTTACCTACTTTGTATTTTCTGTATACTGTAAATATTGGTTCAATTGCTTTGCATAAGAACTCTGGAAAATCATCTATGTATAAGAAGTGTGGAATTCTTGTACTATCATTTCCTGGTCTTGAAAGTACAGATTGTTGCATTAGTAGTAAGAAGAATATACCAAATGCTTTATGTGCATTTGCCCCTAAATCTCCTCTACGTGTACATACAAATGTTACTTCTCCATTAGCTAATACAGAGTCATAAGTTAGGTTATTTGTTCTATTGCATAGTATATTTTTTACACCTGGATACCTAAGTAAATTGTCCAACTCTGCAGATGCTGTGAATACAGATTGTTTTGTAGTTGCAACATCTCTACCATCTGAATAGAAGTTATTTTCAAAGTATCTTATAAGTATTTTGTATTTTTCGGCAAGTTCTGGAATTTCTTTCATTTGATTACACATATCTTCTACTAAAGAGAAGTCATTCATCATGTTAAGCATATCTTCAAGGTTTGGCAAATCGCCCTCGTTTAGTCTAGGATACATTTCTTTTAATAAAATTGAAAGATTTTCTATAATTTGTATTGCAGCATTTTCTCTAAATGCTTGTTGTAAGTCTGGTCTGCTGGTTGAGTATAATCCTTTTAAAACAGATGAAATTGCCATACCAGTTTTAATAGGGTCATCATATACAAATGGGTTCATACCTGGTGAGTCAGAATTGTTTGGATCAATTAAATTTACCTTTATCTTATAGTTTTTAGCTACATTTAACATTCTTTCTACAGAATCATATTCTGCTGATAAATAAGTTAATCCAAAGTTTTTGTATACATATTTTCCATTTGCTTTGCCTAAAATCATTTTTTTCATATAGGCTTTATATAAATCTTCTTTGTCTGGATTAGGTGTTAGCATATCTAATGTAAAGTTTTCGCTCAAATAGTTATTGTCGTAAGGAAGATTTAAAGTCGCTATACCTGTTTTAAGGGCAGTAAAGCCCATTTCTTTAGATATTTCTCTAAAAAAGTATTTTCTATCTAAATCTCTTGCCATTAGTGGCTCATATATCATTGTAGTTTTACCAGAGCCAGACACACCAACAACTAAGAAAGATTCTAACCTTTTGGTTTCTGGAATAACTATGTCTTCACCTGTTTCGCTATCTACACATAGCATAACTTCGCAAGAGTATTTTCCTGTATCTTGTGGCTTTCCAGATAAACTAATACCTCCATAATCAAAGATTGAATCTTTAAGGTCTTTGGTATCGTTAATTGTAAATGTAAGCCATTTAAATA
>CALXSA010000056.1 GCA_944390995.1 uncultured Clostridia bacterium | reverse complement strand
ATGATAGTTACTCCTATTAAAGAATAATATAATATGTATATTGTTGCAATTAATGATTGTATTTCTATCATACGCCTCACCTCCTTGCGGAGGCAAACCACATCTGCTTATTCTCATTTCCTATAGCTATCATTCTACAATATTATTTTAATTTTGTCCACAAATTTCATTAAATTTATAGATATAATTTGAACTTTGAAGGCAAATTACTATTTATATATTTTAGCATAGGTACAAGATTTTCGTCAGAAAATATCTTTTGAATATTTGAGTCCTTCCACTTTTTAGGTGCTAATACTTTTTCTTCTTTAAAAATATTAGCAATTTGCTGATAACTTTTACCTTCTAATTATTATTTGTGGTTGTTCTTTTCCTTTTAATCTTAAACGGCATGCCCATTTGATTTTAGAGTATAATTCTTTACTCATATTGATTTCTTTTTTGATTATGTTTAACATAATATCACACCTTTCCTAAAATTTCAATACGTAGGCACGAAAAAAATCGACCTGTTACAGTCGATTTAATCGTTTATCTCGTATGGTGCGACGATTATGTCTTTTGGTGCAGGTGGTGGGAGTCGAACCCACACGAATGTTACTTCGCAGGATTTTGAGTCCTGTGCGTCTGCCAATTCCGCCACACCTGCATTTTTTTATGCCTTCTGTACGACACTTATATATAATAACAAACTTTTTCTAAAATTTCAAGTAGTCTCGAAAATAATTTTAAATTATTTTCAAGACTACATTATTATAATTCTTACCTCTCAAAATTATTGCAATATATCCAAAATTGGTGGTAGCATTTGTTTCTTTCTAGATACAACGTTTTCTAGCATTGCTGTATTGTTATCCATAGATATACCAAATGCCTTTTCTACAACTGGCGCATCATTTCCTAAAGATATAATTTTTGAATTTGAGTTAATTATATCTGTAGCAGCAAATACGTAGAAGTCCAAATTTTCTTTTTGTATATCATCATTAATAGCTTGCTCGAAATAAGCTTGATTTTTGAATATTGAGTCTAAATCAGCTGTATTAACCTGCGCTATTCTGAATTTCTTGTTTGCTTGTTCAAATAATTTTGAGTCTATATTTATTACCTGCTCTGGTGTAAATTCGCTAATATCTGTTCCGGCCTTTAACATGTCTACACCATATTTATCTAGGCTTAGGCCTGAAATATCTTCCAACTCTTTAATTACTCTTACATCAGTTTCTGTAGTTGTAGGTGATTTAAGTACTAATGTATCAGATGCGATTGCACTAAGCATTAAAGTAGCTATCTTCTTGTCTATATCTACCCCATTTTCCCTGTACATTTTGTACAATACTGTTTGTGTACATCCTACAGGCTCTGCTCTGTAATATAATTGATATGGTGCTATAAATTTCATTGTGTGATGGTCAACAACTTTTAATATTTTTGCATTTGCTATGTTGTCTGGTGATTGTGTTGATTCATTGTGGTCTACCAAAATAACTTCTTGGCCATCATTTACATCGTCTATTAATTCTGGTGCTTCCATTCCAAGGTAGTTAAGTACAAACTGTGTTTCTTTATTCACATTACCTGTTCTAACTGCTTTTGCGTTAGAATTTCCCATACATCTTTCAAGATTCTCCATTACTAATGCTGATGTTATAGAATCAGTGTCTGGATTTTTATGCCCAAATATTAAAACATTATTTTCCATAATAAATCTCATTCCTTCCCCTATTTTTCTATTTAGTAAAACCTTCTGTTTTACTGTGCTCTAAGTTTTTCTCTGACTAACTATTTAAGTATACCACAAAATGGCAAATAAGTCAATAGTTGCAAGGCTATTTTTGTTTACATAAACCGTGCTCATGATGCTTTTTCTAACACATCTGTACCTCAACCCAGCTTTCATTTATTTCTTTTCGCTTCTAACAATTCTTAACACCGTTATTCCTATAGTCATGACGGCTAAAACCGAGCCTATAACGCTAATTGCCACATTTCCGTCCTGTTTCGATTCCTCGCTTTCTGTCTTTTCTCCCAAATTTTCCGCTTCCTCATTATGCTCAATTTGCTCTAATAATTCATTTGCCTCGTTTATGATTTCGTTTTGCTCATTAGCTTTTGCCATTTCTTCCTCATCAGTTCTTCTGTGAACATTAACAACATATTTTTTTGTAGTTATACCATTTCTCGCTGTAACCTTTATTTCTACTCTGTTGTCACCAGTTTTTAATTCGTCGTTTCCTGTTATTTCTACTGATGCCTCCTCATCGCTAGGAATGGCTAAAACATTAAGTTTGTCTGTATCTTTCGATACTTCCACACTGTAGCCTGTTACATTTGCCTGATACTCCGGCACCAAAGTATTGTTTTCAATTGCCAGAGCCTCTAAGTCTGTATTTGTTCCGGCCACATCATTTGTTCTTGTTACATTTATTGTATATTCTTTTTGGTTTGTTTTATCTTCTGAAGTAACCAAAATTGTTACAGTATTTAGCCCATTTTTTAAATTTTTGTTCCCTGTTATTTTCAGATTTACATTACTATTTTGCGGAACAGCAGTCACATCAAGACTTTTTATATTTTCCTCAACCACTAGATAATATTCGGTTATTTCAGGTGAGAAGTCAGGCACAATTCCTTCTTGACTTAGTCTCATTATGTCCAAGTTTGCATTGCTTTTATCTGCCTGCTGGTTCGCCGCTTCTCCCTGAAGTGCTCCAGACTGAGAGCTATTTTCATTTGTACTTTGCTCTCCACTTGTACCTGCCTGCTGAGTAGTTCCATTAGAAATGCCTTTTTCTGTAGAATTTTCCTTGCCAATCTGAACTTCCAGCTGATTGTACTCCATATTAAGCTTTTCTCCACTTTGGTTATAAAACTCACCAACTAACGAGAATAGTGAACTGCCTTCTTGCTTTGCCTTGAATTTCAGGTCAAGAACTTTTCCTAAATTCTGATTTTTGCCAGTTTCAGAAAACCAAGTATATATAATTCTGTTATCTACAATATTTATACTATCTTTCTTCTCTAAACATTCCACTTTTTCTGTATCAAAATATATCCAGATAGTAAACGCTGCAACTTGTGCATTCTCCATATCTACAGAAACAGTAAACTCCTCATTTGGCATAATTTCTGTTTTGTCTACCGTAAGTCTTACTTCTGTTTTCGCCAAAACTTTACCACACACACTAACAGCAATTATTAATGTTAAAATTAAAATTGTAATTTTCTTTTTCAAGGCTGTCCCTCCATTCTAATAGGTTTATCAACTTTTCCTTCATCAGTTTTTTGATTAAAAAGACCTGTCCCTAGTTTGCAAATTTTTGCAATTTTGGGACACCTCTTTTCTTGCAAGTTTTTGCAATTTTAAACGTGTCCCTACCTTGCAAATTTTTGCGAGATTGGTTGAAGTCCTAAAATGTGCCTTTGTATTAATAGGCAATCTACTGAACTTGGGTTCTTTCCATTTTTTCTTACATTACCAGCTTTTATAAACACACCATCAAATTTCTTTATCTCAAGTATGTGTCTTTGTAACACAAGCAAGTCTATGCTATTTATTTTGCCGTCTCCATTCACATCCCCATACATTATCACTTCATATTGCATAATAACTTGGCTGTCCTCCAACAATTTTACGACACATCCTGTTCCCACCAAGCTACTTCCTTCTATCTTTGCACCACTCGAATTGCATACCTCAATCTTATAATTAGTTTTTATTTTCTGTATAAAACTATCCACTGTATTGTTTTTATTTTCCAAGCCCGTTATTTCATTTCCATTTAAGTCTAAGCTATCATCAAAAACAACTTCCCCATCAGCCAATTTTCTAATAACTCTAACCTGAATTTCTTTAGATATCCCGCCTTCTGCGGTCACAGTAATTTTCGTCTCTCCTTCAGCTACACCAGTTAAAACTCCATCATCACTTACATTTACTATGCCATTATTTTCCGAAACAAAGCTTAGCTCCCTATTATCCGCATCGTCTGGCAAAATTACCACATTCATTTTAAAGCTTTCACCTTCCTGCAATACCACATTTTCAGTCCCTATAATCAAATCTGTAACTGGGCTATACACCTTTATCGTTGCCTTTGCGGTAACTCCATTTCTTGACTTCGCAGCAATTGTCGCCTCTCCAGAGCCAACTCCTAGAATAAACCCATCTGAGTCTATTGTTGCAACCTCTGTATTGCTAGAGCTGTATGTCAGCTTTTTGTCTGTCGCGTTGTCTGGGCTCACTTTTGACCTTAATTGTATTCTCTCTCCTTTATTTATAGTATCCTTATCTAAAAATAGCTCTATTTTCTCTACTTGCTGCTCCTGCACTTTCTCCAAATATGTCTGGAAAGCATACCCCACTAAGCCGTTTTTGAGCTTAACTCTGTCCCACAATTCACCTTTTTGCTTGCCCTTCTCTATTCTAGTCATCACTTCGCCACCCTGCACACTTGTTAAAACTTCATAAGAAGTACCAGGGCCAGTTCTAATATTTAGCGTAGTCTGGACATTGGCAAACACTTCTGTATTATCTGAAGTAAAGTCACTGTCCGAAATAGCCGGACTTTTGCATGGAAGCTCGGGCATATTGTCATAAATCGGAATTATGAAAGACATTGAAGAATTTAATAGATTGCTGTTAGCATAGCCATTGTAGATTAGCTTAGACTCGCTGTATGGAGCTAAAACATTTGTCATATATTGATGCCAAAACAATTCTCCCCCATTTATATCACTTACGTGAAACTTCTGAAGATAAATAGTATTTTGCCCCAAATTAATATAGCTAGAGCCTATGAAAATTGCGCCACCAGTTATTGCCCTTTCCTTTGTATTCCATGGAATTAGATATTTATTTTTCGTAGCAGTGCTTGCACCCTTTCCATCTTTTGCATACTGTAAGCCATTTTTGATTGCTCCCATAGGCTCGGACGAACTTGTAGCACCAATATTGTAAAAATTATATAGACCTTCAAAACCACTCACAGTGCCACTTATAGAGCTATGAGACAAATACGGTCCCACCTCTTGCTTTATCCTAGAAGCCAAGTGAAACGCACTAACTTTTGACGTCTTCGCCGCAGACAAAATGAGTTCAGAATACTTCTTGTCTGTAACTATGTTTGTTCCACTAGAATTTTTATACTCAACAATTCTGTTGTAGAACTCTGTTCCATAAAGTATCTTCTCAATACTAGCAATAGTATTAGTTTTTGAATTATATGAAAGCTCCTCAAACTGAAACACCCTCACATTGTTCAAAAAATTTCTCGGGTCCATCGCAAACTCCACAGCTTTTCTTGAAGAATCTACCCAACCACTATCTACTTCTACATTATATTCACCCGGCTTAGTATTTTTCCAACTATCTGAATACGATTTAGGCACCAAATTCTTACCAAAAACATTCTCCTGGTCAATAACATATTTCCAGTTTAAATCTGTGTATAGCGCCTTAAACTCCCAATTCGGGTACGCCTTCTTTAGCTCATCAATATATGGTTTATAGTTATCGGGAAAATCGTCGGACAAAAGCATGTGATTAGAAAACAATGTCTGTGTCTCATTCTCATTAACATTGAAAATTGCAAAAAACATAAAGAAAATTATTACTAGCCCCGCAATAACGCCCAAAGTTATGAGTAGCTTCTTTTTCATGAACTAAACCCCTTTCTGAATTTTTATGTAAGTTTACATTCTGAAGCAATGTATATGTATATTTATTCGAAAGGCAAGGGCGCATACGTGGTGTATGTGTATATTTCTACATTCGCAAAAGAATTATCGTTTTAGCACCACAATTCTTTCCGTCTCGAAAAGAATTGTGCTTTTGGCTAGGCGCACAAGTTAGAAATGTACGAGGCGTACTCTGTGTACGTTGAGGATTTACATAGTAAGGTACTTATTGTGGCAAAAGAATTAAATTTT
>CALXSA010000055.1 GCA_944390995.1 uncultured Clostridia bacterium | reverse complement strand
TAATTACAACTACTTTAGAGGGGAAAATTAACCTGTTTGGAGAAGAAAATTACTTCATGAATTTAATAGGATTTTTGCTTGGCATTATTGTTTTAGGAGTAGTCTGTTATATTGATGATGTCAAAGGAATTCCTAGCCTGGCAAAGCTTGCGGCTCAGATTGTGGCTGCTATTATAGTAGTTGCATTTGGAGTTCAAATAGAGAATATATCAATACCTTTTACAGAAGGCAAAATTGTGGTGAATGAAATTTTCTCATACATACTCACAGTTTGTTGGATTGTTGGAATTACTAATGCGATAAATCTAATTGACGGGTTAGATGGGCTATCTTCTGGAGTTACATTAATTTCATGCTTATCACTACTTATGGTGTTTGCGCTTAATGGCTCTCCATTAATAGCAATTGTTTTAATTACAGCGCTTGCCGGTGCGATTGTTGGTTTTCTACCATTTAATTTCAACCCTGCGAAAACATTTATTGGAGATACCGGCTCGAATTTTATGGGCTTTTCGCTTGCAATAATATCAATATTAGGTGTGGCTAAAACTTATACAGCGCTTGTGCTAATAGCTCCTATAATAATACTTGGAATGCCTATTTTTGATACGCTATTTGCAATATTTAGGAGAATAGTTAAAGGAAAGTCAATCAAGGCAGTGTTTAAGCCAGATAAGGGGCATTTGCACCATAAGCTGATGGCAAAGGGATACACACAAAAACAAGCAGTTTTAATTATGTATGGTATAACTGCAATTTTGGGAATGTTTGCTGTAATACTTCTTGAAAGCGGAGTATGGAAAGCGTTGTCATTTGCAATTTTGATCATTGCAATTGTTGCGATTGGCTACAAGGATATGTCAAGGCTAATGAATGATGATGTAGAACAAAACGAGAAAATTGCTCAGGACCACATAAGAAAACAAGACTAAAAAATGGAGGGAATACAATTGGAGTTGGATGATGAACGTTTAATTAACCCAGAACTTATAGATGTAAATGAAGAAAGAATGGAAAACTCGCTAAGACCGAAAACGTTGAGCGAGTATATAGGACAAGATAAAGTAAAAGAGAATATGAAGGTATATATTGAGGCTGCCAAAAAAAGAGGAGAACCTTTAGACCACGTGCTTTTATATGGTCCTCCAGGACTTGGTAAAACAACTTTGGCTAGCATTATTTCAAATGAGATGAACTCGAACATTAAAATAACTTCTGGGCCAGCAATTAGCAAACCAGGAGATTTGGCAGCATTACTTACTAATTTATCGGAATTCGACGTGCTTTTTATTGATGAGATACATAGACTAAACAAAAGCGTAGAGGAAATTTTGTATCCAGCGCTAGAAGATTATACTTTAGACATTATAATAGGTAAAGGGCCTAGTGCTAGGTCAATAAGGTTAGATTTGCCTAAGTTTACTTTAATAGGTGCAACTACAAAAGCAGGCTCTCTTGCTACTCCGCTTCGTGACAGGTTCGGAATAGTACATAGGCTTGAACTGTATGACACAGACGATTTAACAACCATTGTAAAAAGGTCAGCGAATATTTTGGAAATAAACATAGATAATGAGTCAGCAGTGGAAATTGCAAGAAGGTCTAGAGGGACACCTAGAATTGCCAATAGGCTTTTAAAAAGAGTAAGGGACTATGCAGCGGTTTTAGGAGATGGAAACATTGTTTTGAAAATAACAAAAATTGCACTAAACAAGCTCGAGATAGACGATTTGGGACTAGACGACATAGATAGAAGAATATTAGAAACACTTATTGTAAAATACAGAGGAAGACCTGTTGGAATAGAGACAATTGCAACCACTCTTGGAGAAGAAGTTGATACAATAGAAGACGTTTATGAACCATATTTGATACAAATTGGTTTCATTTCAAGAACAGTAAGAGGAAGAATTGCGCTTCCAGCGGCATATGAGCATTTGGGTCTACCTTACGAAGAAAGTTAAAAAAATACAATCTTGGTTGTGCTCTATTTAACAAAATGAGCCCCAAAGTATACAAAACCAAAAAGGAACGAAGAAAATGAAAAAAGTATTAAGAACAATATTATTATTTATTTTAACATTTATTATTTTATTATGTATATACTTTGTGCTCCTAACATTAAGCAGTTTGATACCATCTTCATCGCTAGAGGAGCATGTTAGAGAAAGCTCAGAAACATTATATGAAGAAGGCGAAAAAGTTACATATGACCTAAAATATAAAGAGGAAAACATATTCACATTTACTGAAGCACTAATGATAAATACTGCATATTCAGTAGACAGCAATCATCCGATAGAAAGTTTTATGCTTGCAAGGAAAAATTATATTCCAGGGCAGACTAGAGTGGTATATCCAGATGGGCAGTATAATTTAGGAGCAAACAAAAAATATATAAACCCAGAAAATGGAGACTTATACCAGACAAAAGAGCTATACGGACTAATGCATGGAGACAACATAGACGATTCGTATGAATATGCAAGGTATTGGCATGGATATTTAGTACTACTAAGACCGCTTCTTGCGTTATTTAACTATGAAGGAATTAGAATAGTATTATTAATACTAACTATACTAACTGCTGGTACATTAGTCGTCTTATTAAGCAAAAAGATAAATTTACTGAGTGGAATAATTTTTGCTATAGGCTTGTTGTCGGTAAACATATTTATAGTATCAAGGTCGATTAATGAAATACTTGTATTTTTAGTAGCATTTATAAGCTCAATATTCCTATTATTGCGAAAGGATAAAATAAAGCACATTGGACTGTTCTTCTTTGTAGTAGGCTCAGTTACTAATTTCATTGACCTTCTAACAGCGCCATTAGTAACACTCGGACTTACTGCCATAACGTATTTCTTATTACTACAAAAAGACGAGGAAAAAGTCAGTGTAAAAAAATACATACTAGAATTAATAAAAATAGGAGCAATGTGGTGTATTGGCTATGGTCTAACATGGGTAAGCAAATGGGTTATAACAGAACTGGTATATGGCAGACCAATTGTATCTCAGGCAATACAGCAGGCAATGTTTAGAAGCAAACTACCAATATACAACGGTCATGAGTTATTTGGAGCAATGGATGTTATTGAAAGAAACCTAGAATTTTTATCTAGACCAACAATGCTTGTGATAGCAGCTATTGCAATTATATACATGATGGTTATGGCAATAAAAAATTACAAAAAAGATGTTGACTTTGGAGAAAATTTTAAAAAATGTATACCATATATTTTAATATTTTTCTTTCCAATCGTATGGTACTTAGCTTTAAAACAACATTCATATACTCACGTTAATTTCACATACAGGCTTTTATGTATATCAGTTATTTGTGTATTGATAATAGCAAGCATTATATTAAAAGAAAAGAAGGAAGAAGTAAAACAAATAGAAAAGAATGCAAATAGAGAAACTATTGAGGAGAAAAAGGAAAACGACCAGAAAGAATAAACGAAACAAAAATGGAGGTTAAACCAAAATGAAATTATTAATGCATACTTGTTGTGCGCCATGCAGTGTGTATTGCATAGATAGCCTAAGAAATGAAGGGATAGAACCAACTGTATATTGGTACAACCCAAACATACACCCATATATAGAGTATAAGACTAGGAGAGACACTCTAAAGGAATATACTGCTTCTATTAATGTTAATGCAATTTTTGAAGAAGACTATGGCCTAGACGAATTTTGCAAGAATGTAATAGGAGACTTGCAAAACAGATGCGTGAATTATTGCTATAGGGTGCGCATGGAACAAACAGCAAAATACGCAAAAGAAAATGGATATGATTGCTTTACTACAACTCTTTTAGTTAGCCCATATCAAAGGCATGAGGAACTAAAAGCAGTTTGTGAAGAAATAGCCAAAGAATATGGACTTACATTCTTCTATAGAGACTTTAGAGTTGGCTTTAGAGATGGACAAGCAAAGGCAAGAAAAATAGGCTTATACATGCAGAAGTACTGCCGGCTGCGTGTTTTCAGAAGAAGATAGGTACAGGAAACAGATTGAAAAGGAGAAGGAGAAAAAAATAGTATTTTAGGTGATAAATATATATGAAAGAAGAATTAGTAGATGTATATAACAAGGACAAAAATATAACTGGAAAAATAATAAAAAGAGAGGATATAAACTTATTAAATGAAGATGAATATATAATAACAGTACATTGTTTCATAATAAATTCGCTAAATCAGATATTATTAACTCAAAGAAGTTTAACAAAAAATCGTGGAGGAAAATGGGAAGAAACTCATGGTGCGTTGAAAGCCGGAGAAACCAGCGTTTGCGGAATACAACGAGAGTTAAAAGAGGAAATTGGAATAGATGTTCAAACTAGCGAATTAAGGTTATTCCAAATTCTTAGACGAAAAAATAAATTTAGAGATATTTATATTTTAAAAAAAGATATTCCTTTAACTGATGTTAAATATAATGATGGGGAAGTAATGAATTGTAAATATGTAACTCTAGAACAATTTAAAAAAATGATTCAGAATAACGAATGTACATACAAAAAATTTGAAGATACAATTTTTTATAATACTGATATAATTGATATTTAGGAGGAAGATAGTTTTGAATATAAAAATAGTAAACGATGCAGAACAGGCTACTGGCTTAGCAGTTATTATAGATGTATTTAGAGCTTTCACTGTTGAACCATATTTGATTAACAATGGAGCCAAAAAATTAATTCCTGTCGGCGATATGCAAATTGCGTATAATTATAAGAAAAAAGATAATAATTTTATTTTGATAGGAGAAAGAAATGGTATAATATTACCAGACTTTGATTATGGTAATTCTCCATCACAGATTGAAAATGTTGATTTCTCTGGAAAGACAGTTATACATACAACAAGTTGTGGAACACAAGGAATTGTAAAAGCTATAAATGCTAAGGAGATTATAACTGGTAGTTTAGTAAATACACAAGCAATTGTCAGATACATTTTTAAAAATAAGATAGACGAAATATCATTAGTAGCCTTATGTAGGCCAGGAGAGCATCCATCTGATGAAGATATATTGTGTGCAAGATATATAAAGAGTTTGCTAGAGAATAAAACAATAAGTAATATGAAAGAAGAAATTGAAAAATTAAAGACAACTAGTGGGTCTAAGTTTTTCAATAAATTGAAACAAAAAGACTTTCCGGAAAGAGATTTTTATTTGTGCACAGAGATTAACAAATTTGATTTTGTATTAAAAGTAAAGAAAGACCAAGAAGGAAATTTATATATTAAGAAAGTTAGAGAATAAATAATCACATAAGTATGATAAGAGAAACATGAGTCAAAAAATATATTATACCAGAGCATCCTGTAATAAATGAAAATGAACTTTGACAACAAAATACCCCCTAATATATAATTTCAATATAGACAAGGTAAAACGAAAAGTCTATGAAATTAATATATTGGAGGTAAGAATAATGTCAAAATCACAAAATTCGAAATTTAATGCTATCGAAAACACAGATGCAATCGTAGGAATAGACATAGCAAAAAATGTACATTGGGCAGGAATAATCCTACCAAATGGAAAGGAAATAAAAAACCCTTTCTCTTTTAATAATAACAAAATAGGCTTCAAAAGTCTAGTAGAAACAGTAAAAAATGTTCTAACGATGTTAAATTTTAAAAAAGTAATAATAGGAATGGAGCCGACAGGGCATTATTGGAAGGGTTGTGCAAGATATTTAAAGAAAATAGACTGGATAAAAGTAGTAACAGTAAATCCACACCACGTAAAGAAATCAAAAGAATTTGATGATAATTGCCAGACAAAGAATGATAAGAAGGACTGTATGACAATAGCTAGACTAATAAAGGATGCAAGATATTTTGAGCCATATTTACCAGAAGGAGTATGGGCAGAATTAAGAAATTTATCAAATACAAGAGCAGAATTAGTAAGAAAGCAAAATGCAGTAAAAAACAGACTAGTAGCGACAA
>CALXSA010000054.1 GCA_944390995.1 uncultured Clostridia bacterium | reverse complement strand
TATTCTTCTAATCAAATCAACACCGCCTAAAATGTTTGACCATTGGTCATTTCCGCCCATTTGCAATTTGCAACCATATTTATTGTACAAATACAAAAAGTCGTAAGATTGCATAAGCATATATCCAAGCTCAAAGAAAGTTAGTCCTTTTTCCATTCTTTGCTTATAGCACTCGGCAGAAAGCATTTTGTTTACAGAGAAAAGTGAGCCTATATCTCTCATAAAGTCAACAAAATTTAGCTCAAGTAACCAATCTGCATTATTTACAATTATAGCTCCATTGTCTCCTTCAAAACTGATAAATTTAGAAAGTTGTTTTTTAAAGCATTCTACATTATGGTTTATTTCTTCTCTAGTCATCATTCTTCTCATATCTGTTTTGCCAGAAGGGTCACCAATGCTTGCAGTTCCACCACCAATTAAGATAATTGGCTTGTGTCCGGCTTTTTGCATTTGTGCAGCTACCATCATTGAAACGAAATGTCCAACATGTAAACTGTCAGCAGTAGGGTCGAAACCTATATAAAATGGAATAGAGCTATTATTTAAAACATCTCTTATTTCTTCATGTGTTATTTGTTCGATGTAACCTCTTTCCATTAATTCTTCGTAAATTTTTGACATATAATCATCCTCCCATTAGCTAATTAAAAGCTCCAAAAATTTTTTAAAGCTTTTATATTTTATCATGAATATAATATTATTTCAAGTTATATAATCATATTTTACTGCTTAACCATTACATGATAATGGTTTTATATTAAATGCACATTCTAAAGCAATGTATATGTATATTTATTCGAATTTTTCGTACCTTACTGGTTCGAAACCATCTAAGCACAAAATGAGTACGAAAAAAATTCTGGTATAAGCCATCAGCTGAATAAGAAGAATAATAAAGTTACGTGGATTATGTGCTAGGTTTCTCGAATTCGCACTCGCCTTTAACAAGGCTCGTTTGGTCGCTGCGCGGTACTTCAAAATGTCTCAAGATATACATATACATTGCTTTAGAACATGTAGAAATGTTAAAACCACTATCATTTGACGCTTAACTGCCGTTTTAAATAAGTTGACAAAAACAAAGAAAATAAATATAATAAAATACGTAGAAAAGGAGAAATTTATGCAAGATAGAAAGAAGTTTATTAGAAATTTTAGTATAATAGCACATATTGACCATGGAAAGTCAACATTGGCAGATAGACTTATTGAAATGACAGGAGTACTTTCAAGTCGCGAAATGGAAAGCCAAGTACTAGATAATATGGACATTGAAAGGGAAAGAGGAATAACAATTAAGTCTCAAGCTGTTAAGATGTTATATAAAGCAAAAGATGGGAATGAATATGAGCTTAATTTAATAGATACTCCAGGGCATGTTGACTTTAATTATGAAGTTTCAAGAAGTTTAGCAGCATGTGATGGCGCAATATTGGTTGTGGACAGCACACAAGGTGTTGAAGCACAGACACTTGCAAATGTTTATTTGGCAATAGACAACAATCTGGAAATTTTACCAGTTATAAATAAAGTGGACCTTCCAAATGCAAGGCCGGACGAAGTTAAAGCTGAGATAGAAGACATTATAGGAATACCAGCTGAAGACGCTCCATGCATTTCGGCGAAAACTGGACTTAATGTGGACGAGGTCTTAGAAAGAATAGTAACCGACTTGCCAGCACCAACAGGAGACGAAAACGCCGAATTAAAATGTTTGATATTTGACTCAATATATAATGACTATAAAGGCGCAATAGCATATGTGAGAATAAAAGATGGAACAGTTAAAGTTGGAGATGAAATAATGTTTATGTCCAACAAAAAGACATTCACTGTAACAGAAGTGGGATATTTTGAACCGGGCTCATATGCACCAAGTGACAAACTAGAAGCAGGGGAAGTTGGATATATTGCAGCAAGTATAAAAAGCTTGTCAGACATTAGCGTAGGTGATACTATCACATTAAAAAACAGACCAGCAGCAGAGCCACTACCTGGATACAAAAAAGTTAAACCAATGGTGTATTGTGGTATTTACCCAGTAGATGGAAGCGATTACGAAAACTTGAAAGTGGCATTGGAAAAATTAAAATTAAATGACGCTGCTTTAGAATATGAAGCAGAATCTTCGGGAGCATTAGGTTTTGGTTTCAGATGCGGTTTCTTAGGACTATTACATCTAGAAATAATTGAAGAAAGACTAGATAGGGAATTTGACCTAAGTTTAATAACAACATCTCCATCAGTAATTTACAAAGTTCATAAAACAGATGGAGAAGTAATAGAACTATATAACCCGTCTGACTTGCCACCAACAAGTGAAATATCATACATGGAAGAACCAATGGTAAGCGCGCAAATTTTCACGCCAAAAGAATTTGTGGGCAACATAATGGAAATATGCCAAAACAGGCGTGGAATATACATAGATATGAAATACTTAGACGAAAACAGAGTAACCCTAATTTATGAAATGCCATTAAATGAAATAATATATGACTTTTTTGACCAGCTAAAATCAAGAACAAAAGGTTACGCATCATTCGACTATGAAATGAAAGAATACAAAAGGTCAGACTTAGTAAAGCTGGACATTCATGTAAACGGTGAGCCAGTAGATGCACTTTCTTTTATTGTTCATAAAAGCAACAGTTATGAACGTGGAAGGAAAATGGTCGAAAAATTAAAAACAGTTATACCAAGGCAATTATTTATAATACCAATTCAAGCTGTGATAGGCGGAAAAGTTATTGCAAGAGAAACAATTTCTGCGATGAGAAAAGACGTTTTAGCAAAATGTTATGGTGGTGACATCACCAGAAAGAAAAAGTTACTAGAAAAGCAAAAACGTGGTAAAAAGAAAATGCGACAAATAGGAAATGTGGAAATACCACAGGAGGCTTTCCTTAGTGTACTTAAATTAGATGATGAGTGACCAAGTGAAAGATAATTGTTTTTGGCGTTGTTAAAATCTATATAAGGAGCAATAAAAAAATGAGTAGAATAGTATTATGTGGAAGTATGAAATCGCTCGTATGGAGGTTGAAATGGAAAACAAGAAAAGAAATTTTTCAGAAAATGAATTCAATGACCAAGTAGAAGGAAGAAATGCTGTACTTGAGCTTTTGGAATCAGACAGAGATATAAATAAGATTTATATTTCTGATGGAGAGAAACATGGTTCAATAAATAAAATTATAGCTTTGGCAAAAGAAAAGAAAGTTATACTAAATGAAATAAGTAGAGCGAAATTATCTCAAATGGCACAAACTGAGAACCACCAAGGGGTTATAGCAATTGTTCCACCTTTTAATTATTGTGAAATAGAGGACATACTTGACTTAGCAAAAAACAGAAAAGAGAACCCTTTTGTTCTTATCTTAGACGGAATAGAAGACCCACACAATTTAGGTTCTATAATTAGAACAGCAGAAACAGCAGGAGTGCATGGCATTATAATACCAAAGAGGAGAGCGGCAACCGTAAATAGCACAGTGGCAAAAGTGTCATCAGGAGCCGTAGCTCATATGAAGATAGCCAGAGTAAATAATATAAATGATGCAATAAATACTTTAAAAGAAAATGACATTTGGATTTGTGGAACTGATATGAATACAGACAAGTACTATTATGACGAAGACTTCGCAGGAGGAATCGGAATTGTAATAGGAAGTGAAGGTTATGGCATGAGCAGGCTTGTAAAAGAGAATTGCGACTTCCTAGTAAAAATTCCAATGAAAGGAAAGATTACCTCACTAAATGCGTCGGTATCAGCGGGAATAGTTATGTATGAGGTTGTCCGCCAAAGAGAGGGACAGTTTGAAAAATAATTGTGTTTTGGCGTTGTTAAACTTCGCTGCGAAAGTCCTTTGGCGTACAACATGTACGCCTCCGGCTTTCTTGCTTGTTTGCCTAGCCAAAACAACAATTCTTTTCCAAACTTAGTACTGTAAAGAGAAAGACAAGTATGATTTTGCGTTGTCGAGTTTTTTCAAACCAAAAGAAAGGTGAGGTGTTTATGATAAGAAAAAAAAGACTCCTATTAATGCTCATACCGATTGCGGTAGTGCTTGTTGTGGCAATTATTGTAACAGTAATGCTTTTATCGACAGATGCATTGAAATCTGATAGAGAGCTTTTCTGGAATTATTTTGCGCAGAGTGTTGATGTGTCAGATTTTATATTTAAGAATAAATTAGAAAGTCAGTATGAGTTCAAACAAAATAATTCGTACACATCTAATGGAAATTTGTCGCTTGTTATTGAGCAAGGAGAAAATAGCTCGAAGCAATTAAATGCTATTACAAATGCAAGACATGACAAAAATACTGGCAGAACATATGCAGAGGCAATTTTGAAAAATGGTGACATAGATTTGTTTAAGGTTTCGTATGTAAATAGTGGAGATATCTATGGCATAAAGTGTGATGAGATTTTTCCTAATTATGTGGGTATACAAAATTCTGATTTAAGTCAGCTGGCTGCAAGTTTTGGAATACAAAATAGTAATATACCAAACAGAATTGTACCGCAGGCGTTTTTTGACTTGTTTGATTTGACTGATGAACAAAAAGCACATTTACAAGAAGTTTACTTCCCTATTATAAATAATAAAATTCAAGACGCTCAATTTGCACAATCGACCGAATATACAGAGGTGCATGGGGTAGGTAATGAATGCAATGTATATACTCTAGTGTTGACAAGTGATAATATAAAAGAAATATTGAGAGATATTTTATCAAATGCGAAGCTAGACAACCAGACAATGACTATGCTTACTGAGAAGTTTGCTTCTTTAGAAATGAGCACTGAATATACAGAGGCTAATAATTTACAACTTAAGATAGACCAAATGACTGAAAAAGTAGAAAATATGCAAATAGAAAACAACTTGGAAATCAAGGTATATGAAAACGAGGGGCAGGTAGTTAAAACAACTTTCTCTATAAGTGGACAGTTTGATATTACTTATGAAAAAATGGATAATGCGAAAACTATTACCATTGAAACACCTTCGATGGACAGTTTGAATGCTACTAACGCAGAGACGATAAATAATGAGAGTACCAATGAAATAATAGACCTATCGCAAGAAGCGGGGCAACCGAATGAAAAAGGAAATACACGAATTGTTATTAGTGTGCAAGGTTCAGAAAACATCACAACAGTCAATATACAAATTGTTCCAGACGTAAATAATGAAGCAAAAAATACAAATATAACTCTAAGCATGCAAGCAGTTCAGAATGGGACATTTAATAATTCATATAGCATAGCATCTAGTACTATAACAGATGAACGTACAAAGGTTACAACTTTAACATATGACACAAGTACTAGCATGAGCGACCAAGTAGAAGAAATAGAAGAATTGAACGGAAACAATACGGCCATTGCAAACTACTATCAGCCAGAGGAATATATGTACTTCTGGGAGTCATGGAGTAGTTTATTTAGAGAAAGGTTCATGGAAAAACTAGCCACATTAGGTTTTTATGATGGCAATTAATATGGGATATAAATAAGAAAATTTTGATGGAATGGGCACATGTTTTTCAACCGAAAGCTGTGTCCAAAAATTTCCAGAAAAAAATTTGAAAATTCTATTGACTTAAAAACCATTACGTGGTATTATAAATAAAGCTTCTGGCGAAGCTAATTTTTCTTACTCTTTTTGAGAAAAAATAAGCTCGAAATTAGTAATAATTTTTTTGTCAGAAAGCATAAAAAAATATTTTTAAAAAATCTTAAAATTATTCAAAAAAACTATTGACATTATATTTAAGATTGTGTTAAAATATTTCTTGTCGTCGAACCATTCGATTGGGAACATAAAAAGCACATTGAAAAGTAAACAATAAACTTTGAGAAACCAATAAAGCGGTAGATTAATACTACCAAAAAAAGATTAAACGCGAAAGCGTAAAAAAGAGCTAAAAACTCAAATGAATTTGATTATAAAATCGAACTATAGAAAAGGATTTCGAAAAGCAAACAGTGTGAATAACACGACGCTTATCGGAAACCGAAATAGTTGGCAAAAAGAAACGAGTTATGCAAGGAAGACGAAGAATTTTTTTCGAGATTATACGTGTGTATATCGAGGGAAAATTTACTGAAGTCTGACACAGCAGAACGAAGTTTATTTTTGTCAAATAAATTGAGAGTTTGATCCTGGCTCAGGATAAACGCTGGCGGCGCACATAAGACATGCAAGTCGAACGGAAGTCGTT
>CALXSA010000053.1 GCA_944390995.1 uncultured Clostridia bacterium | reverse complement strand
CTTATAGTAGATATCCGCGATAAGGGTGGAGGAGTAGTAGACGAAGCAATAGATATACTTGAAATGATATGTGATAAAGGTAGTACATTATTAATTGAGACAGATAAAGAGGGTAAAGAAGAAGAAACAAAATCAAAAGAGGCTCCAATAATAGATGTTCCAATTGTAGTTTTAGTAAATGGAAATTCTGCTAGTGCATCAGAAATATTTGCAGGAGCATTAAAGGATTATGATAAAGCTACAATTATTGGAACAAAAACATACGGGAAAGGTGTAATTCAAACTTTATATAAATTGTCTGATGGCAGTGGATTAAAAATAACTACAGCTGAATACTGCACTCCAAATAGAAACAAAATAAATAAAGTTGGAATTGAGCCAGATATTACAGTTGAATTACCAGATGATATAACAGAGCTTACAGATGAAAATGATACACAGTTGCAAAGAGCAATTGAAGAATTGAAGTAAGGTCTGATAATAATATAACAAAACAAAATATACTTTGTTTTGTTATATTATTTTATAAATTAAAAATTGCAAAAAAATAATAAAAAAATTAAAAAAATGTATTGACAAAGATTAAAAAATTTAGTATACTAAACAAGTCGAAGGAAACGGGCGCATAGCTCAGCTGGGAGAGCATCTGCCTTACAAGCAGGAGGTCATAGGTTCGAGCCCTATTGCGCCCACCATTTTTTTGGCCCGGTAGTTCAGTTGGTTAGAACGCTAGCCTGTCACGCTAGAGGTCGACGGTTCGAGCCCGTTCCGGGTCGCCATTTTTATATTAGCAAAAATGCAAAAGTATAGAAAATAATACAATACTTGCCTCGATAGCTCAGTTGGTAGAGCAAGGGACTGAAAATCCCTGTGTCACTGGTTCGATTCCCGTTCGAGGCACCAGAGTTTATAAGAAAACAATCAAAATTTATTGTATAATTTTCCAAATGTAGCATATACTAGCCGTAGAGGTGATTATATGCTACATTTTACTAAAATGACAGGTCTTGGAAATGACTATATATATATTAACTGTATGGATAATAATTTAAAGAACATACCGGAACTCGCCAAAAAGTTAAGTGATAGACATTTCGGAATAGGAGCAGATGGGCTAATTTTGATTGACAAGCCTGATAATGACAAGTCTGACTTTAAAATGCGCGTTTTTAATAGCGATGGTAGCGAAGCAGAAATGTGCGGAAATGGAATAAGGTGTGCTGCAAAGTTTATACATGATAATGGACTATATGAGGATGACAAAATTGCTATTCAAACTTTAGCTGGGGTTAAGAGAGTAAAATTGATTGAGGGGACACCTGGCGAGTATAATGAGGCAATTGTAGATATGGGAGAGCCAATTTTTCAAGACAACAACATACCATACAACATATACGAAGCGTTCAATAAAGATTTGGATTTAGACGTAAATGGCGAAAAAATGAGATTTACTGTGGTTTCTATGGGCAACCCTCATGCGATAACTTTTGTGGAAGATTTGGACAAAATAGATATAGAGAAGATGGGCTCTGCTGTTGAGAACAACCCAATCTTTCCTAATAGGACAAATGTTGAGTTTGTACAAATTATAGATAAAAACAACATTAAAGTTAGAGTATGGGAGAGAGGCGTAGGCGAAACTTTTGCATGTGGTACGGGAGCGTGTGCAGCGATGGTTGCTTCTGGCCTAAACGGTTATACGGACGAAAGTGTAACGGTTGGTTTAAAAGGTGGAGAACTGAAAGTTGAATGGGGAAAAGACAATCATATTTATATGCAGGGGCCTGCCACAACCGTGTATGAAGGAAAGATATAGTGATGGTGTAAGTCTACACCTACCAAAATATGCCATGACAAAATTGTAAAAAAAGCTTGAATTTTGTCATGGCATAGTATATGATATAAGTATATTAATTTGAGACAAACTGTGGAAAATTTATCCAGATAATATTAGGCCAAGTAGGACCACAGGGAAGGGATGATATATACTTATGAAAAAGAGTTTAAAAATAGTAACATTAGCGGTAATAATTTTGCTTGTATGTTTATGTACAGGCGCAAGCGCGGCAGCTGGAGATTTTAGTTTTGTAGATTATTCAGATGAATACAAGGCGTACTTGAATTTAAGCGATGAGGAGAAGGAAAAGACTTTAGAACCTAGCACGTATAATGCGGAATATGCAAATGGCAACGAGAAATTTATTGGGGGAACGAACTTTTTAAGAAGCGTAACATCTGTTAGAAGTGCAGTTGACACAGCGTACAGTTTGCAAAACGTTATTCCTAATAATGTTGTTATTCGAAATCAGGCTAGCACAAATTCTTGCTGGGCATATGCGACAATAGGAGCTCTAGAAACAAATATAGCTTTGCAAGATTATAGAGCGGGGAATACGGACAAGATATACGATTTCTCTGAAAGACACATGATGTATGGCATAACTAGGAATTTTAACAATGGCCAGATAAACCCATATGGATTTACAAGAAAAGTTGCAGAAGGTGGAAATTTCTTACATGCCGAGACATATTTATCGAACGGAATGGGAGCTGTAAACGAAGCAGACATGCCATTTGAGGATAATATGAACGACTTAGATATTTCGGCAATACAAAATAAAACGGTTACATCAACTTTATATGACACAGTAATGTTTGAGAGAATGCCAGATATTGAAAAGGATGCGCTAATGCTAAAGATGAAGCAGCATATTACAACATATGGTGGAATTTATGCTGCTATTCATGGAGCGCAGGTTATATCTGATGCGTACAATCCTAGCACAGGAGCAATTTATTGCAGCAGCAATGAAGAATATCCTATAGACCATGGTGTTGCGATTATTGGCTGGGACGACAACTACAGTAAGGACAACTTTAAAGAGGGAAATAAACCTTCTAGTGATGGTGCATGGATTGTGAAAAATTCTTGGGGTAGTGAGATAAGGCAGAACTTGCCTCAATTAAAACAGGATTTCTATAATGATAATAAGGAAGAACTTGCAGGAATTGGAATTAATTCAGTTGATGATTTGACTGACGAATATATGCAGCTTGTAGTTGCTAATGTGTACGGCGCAGACAAGGTAAAAATAGAAAATGACGAAGTAGTAATAGAAATGGGCGACAATGGTTTTATGTACATTTCATATGATGATGCTAATGTGTATTCTGAGCTTTTGGGAATTCAAAAGGCAACAGGTACAAAGGACTACGACCATATATATCAGTACGACCCATTAGGTTCTAGAATTGCATTTGAATTTAATGGTGGGTCTAAGGTTTATTTTGGAAATAAATTTAGCAGAGATTCAAGCAAAGAAGAATTACTTGATAAAATTGCAGTAAACACAATGCAAGAGGCAACTTTTAAGGTTTATGTAAATGCAAATAATGGTAATTTCTCAGAATTACAAGAGGTTAGAACAAAGTCAGGAGACAGTATTACATTAGAGCCTGGATACCATGTAATAGAGTTAGAAACACCAATTGCCTTAACTGGAGATACATTTATAGCAGCTGTAAGCATGGAAACAACAAGTGGAGAGAAAGCAAGAATAATGACAGAAAACCAGAGAATGGATGAAAATGTTGAGGTAAATTTAGGGGAAAGCTATTATGCAAATGAAGGTGGCTTTAGTGCTGGCCAATGGTCTGATTGGAATGTAGAGAACACAGGAGAAAATGCTGCAAATGTTTCTGTAAAGGCACTAACCAGCGAAGTTAAAGAGCCAGCTACATTAGACAGAATTGAGATTACAAAAGCACCAAACAAACTAAATTATACTGTTGGAGAAAATTTCTCGACTGATGGAATGGAAGTTACAGCAGTGTATAGTGATTCAACAACTAAAGTAGTAACTAACTATAGTGTAACAAACGGAGACAATTTGCAAGTTGGTCAAAATAGTGTAACAATTTCATATACAGAAGGAGATGTAACAAAAACAGCGGAGCAGTCTATTACAGTGACTGAACCAGCCGCACCAGTAATTTTGGAAAGTATTGCAATAACAAAAGCGCCAGACCAAGTTGAATATACGGTAGGGCAAAACTTCTCAACTGTTGGAATGGAGGTTACAGCAACATACAGTGATGCAAGTACAGAGGTAGTAAGTAATTATACTGTAACAAATGGGGACAATTTGCAAGCAGGACAGACAAGTGTAACAATTTCGTATACAGAAGGCGGTATAACAAAAACAGCAGAGCAAGCGATTACAGTGACAGAACCAGCAGAACCAGTAACTTTAGAAAACATTGCAATAACTAAGGCTCCTGATAGGATAGAATATACAGAGGGCGAAAGTTTTGCGGCTGAGGGAATGGAAATTACAGCAACATACAGTGATGGAAGCACAAGAGTGGTAACTGGATATACTGTAACAAATGGAGATAATTTGCAAGCAGGACAAATAAGTGTAACAATCTCATACACAGAAGGTGGAATAACTAAAACAGCAGAGCAAGCAATTACAGTAAATGAGCAGGCAGAAGATGCAGTTTTAGATAGTATTGCAATAACCCGTGAACCAAACAAATTGGAATATATGGTAGGACAGAATTTCTCACCTTTGGGAATGGAGGTTACAGCAACATATAGCGATGGAAGCACAAAAGTGGTTACAGATTATACTATAACAAATGGAGATAATTTACAAGCAGGACAGACAAGTGTAACAATCTCATACACAGAGGGAGATATAACTAAGACTGCTGAGCAAGCAATTACGGTAACTGAGCCAGCAGAGCCAATGCTTTCAAATTTGGATAATATGAAAACAGAGCTAACTGGAGCAACAGTATATATATACAACGAATTGCCAGACGAACCATACATGGAACTACAGTTTAAACTATCGAATATAATACATGGAAATGAAGAAACAGACTATACATATTATTTCTATTTATCTGATAGGGGTGATGAGGAAAATATAGAAAACTGGACTAGAATAAACGCACAAGAGACTACAGAAGCTGATGGTAGTGTATCTATAAGTTTTGAAGTAGATACAAGAGATATTGAAAATTTTGAAGAACTAAACAACTCAGATAGAATATATATGTACATTAAGGAAGAAGCAAGCATAGGCGATGCAAAACTAGAGCAGACGAAAGTTTCTACTTTAGAACCTGCCGCAGAGCCAGAGATTACATTCTATCTTGACAATCAATTAGTTGGCTCAATAGACGATGTGATAGATGATGACATTAATATAGACACTCCGGATGGAAACGGAAGTGCTGGAACTATAAATAATAACAATGATAATACGACAGCAGGAGGAATACTTCCTCAAACTGGTGTAATTCCATTAGGAATAGCAATTGTAGCTATTGCAGGAATAGGAATTTGGAAATATAGAAAATATAAAAATATGTATAAGTAATTAGAGTAAAAAGGCAAATTTCACATTTGCCTTTTTATGTAAATTGTGTTACAATTATAGTATAGTTTTTTGCAATCTCCATTTTTCAGCTTTGGAGTTCACATATTTTAAAATTAATATTTTAGGAGGATGCTTTATGGGAAAGAGATGTCTGGTTGAAAAGACTGCTTTTTGGATTTTTGTAGTCCTAACGGTAGTGCTTACCATTTGCATGGCATTGGGACTTCTGGCAACAGGACAAATAATTGCCCTAATGATTTGCTACATTCTCATAATTGTTTACAACATTTTTGGGAAGGCAATAACTTTTGCAAGAAACCAAGCAGAAGTAGAGGACATGCAGGATGAGTACGAAGATATTAAGGCAGTACACAGGAAACGCTATCAGGCAATGCTGAAAGGCGAAAATGAGCTTAGTGACAAGCTGTCTAAACAAGTGGAAGAAATGTGCCAGGAGTTTGAGTATGACTGCTACAATTTGTTACAATGCCAAAGCATGGACCACGACCAAAAGCGTGAACTACGGGACTTGATTAACATGGCGGAACGGCTTAGAAAAGATGTCTACGTTCCCTAAAAACTTGAGCCTCTTTATAGGGGCTCTTTTTAGTTGTATAGTCAAAATCTGGCGATTTTTCCTATACAATGAAAAGAGTGGTTGCAACGAACCACTTATAATTGATGCCTACAGAGCCTCAACTTCTTCCTTACTAAGGCCAGTAACTCTTACAATAAATTCAATTTCAGCTCCTTCAACCTTCATCTTCCTTAGGCGATAAAATTTTCTTTTTAGTCATTAGCATCATTCCTTATTTAATTTACTAAAAATTTTCCGAAATAAATGGGTTAAAAACATGTAATGTAAAATTAAAAAAGAATAAATCACATTGAATAAATCTCAGTTGATGTGGCTATATTAAATCATG
>CALXSA010000052.1 GCA_944390995.1 uncultured Clostridia bacterium | reverse complement strand
ACCTCTAAAAACACAAATGTTATCTATCTTCTATTACAATTTTTTATATGTTCAACTGTATGTATTCAGTCATGACTTTGTGTCCCATGTCCACCTTCCCATGGTCTCTTAAATGCAAAGCCCACTGGAATTGGTGCCCCATAAATATATCTCTGGCTATTCCAACTTTGCATTGTCCTTTTAGTCGTCCATAGTGTTGATGAATTGCTTGACCCTCTAAACTCCCTGACCCTTAATGTGCCATTTGTATTATATGGCATTGGTTCATCTTCCCCTCTGTAATACACCTCCATCCTGTCGGTGTCATTATTGAAAATAATTATCTTTGCCATAAAAAATAATCCTCCCATATATATTATTTTTTATATTTTATGAAAGAATTATTTTTTTGTTACTATTGATTATTTTATATGTTATAATAATGTAAAAATTATACTATCGCATATAGCTCCCTCGTAAGACACATTTTTTTACGCGAAAAATAGAAAGGAACTAAATATGGGCAAAGATTTATACGAGCCAAGGAATTCAAACTATTGTTATCCTGGCACAGATGTGTTAGTCAATAAATTAAATATAAAAGATAAAAGTACATTGCAAAAGTTCGAAGCCAAAATTACTGCTGCAAAGCTTCTTGCTCTAAGGCAAAAAGGCATTATTGGTAACTTTGATGCTAAACATCTAAACCAAATACATACATATCTTTTTGAAGACATTTATCCTTTTGCTGGTAAATATAGAAATGAAAACATTGCAAAAGGCGTTTTCAGGTTTGCAGAATGGGAATATATAGAACCAGAATTAAACAGGCTACTTAATGGCTTGAAAGAGGAAAATTACCTAGCTGGTCTTTCAAGAGAAGTACTGGCTGAAAGATTGGCATACTATTTATCTGAGCTAAATGTTTTGCACCCATATAGAGAAGGGAACGGCAGAACTATTAGAGAATTCTTAAGAGAACTTGCTTTAAAAAACGAATATATTTTGAATATAAAAAAAGTTGCACCTAAAGAATTTCTTAATGCAAGTATTAACTCTATAGTCGACACTTCCGAACTCACTAAACTAATTTATGAATGTTTGGAAAAGCTCAGTTAATTAGGTGTATTTTATTGTTGTTACAAGATAATGGTTTTAGCATTTCTACTTTCTTAGAAGCAAGGTATATGTAATATTTTGCAACAAAAAACTGCAAAAAAGCTGGACTTTTTGCGGTTTTTGTGGTATAATTATAGTATATTGGTTATGTGTTTTGGAGGTAAAAGGTATGTTTAATGAAGAAATATTTAATTTTAATATAGATAATATAAAAAACGATTTGGCAATTGAAGGTTTGTCAATTACTGAACAAGATGTTTCTTTGTTTAAGCAATTCGCAAACGATGAAATTGACATGCCAGTTTTAATCCAAACAATAAAAAGCGAAATTAATTAAATTTATTATTGATAGCAATACACTTTTTAATATATTTTAGGCTGGGTTAATATTCCTAAACCCAGCCTATTTTTATTGCAAAGAAAATCTTAGTCCGTGCATATTTGCTAGGCAAAACTCTACAAAAGGCAAAGCCACTTTTCTTGTGTAGAACCGTTTTACACTTCTCTGCATTTTACAATCAATCTCTTAGTTCCATAGTCTGTACATGTAATCAATGTAAGTTCTTTTCTGCCCCCTGTTAGCTGACTTGTGCATCTTGTATCTGTAGGTTCAACAACATACATGTTATAAACTTGATATTGTAGCACCCTGCCTGAGAGGTCTTCCATAGTAACTATATCTCCATATTCTAACTCATGTAACCTACCAAACATTTTTCCATTTCTATAATTATGACCCACTATACAATAGTTGCCCACTTCGTTTGGTTGTAAATCTTTTGGCCAATATTTATTTACTGAAATTTCCAACAACTCATCAGATGTCTCTGAAAGGACTGGATAACTAATATCTATTTTTGGTATTGTTATTATAGCTTCTGTAGCATAAGTCTTGTCTCCAACAGTAATTTCCTCCTCTAAGGTATTCGTTGTAACAGGTTCTTCTCCTCCTGAAGCTTCCTCATTAAGCACTATAATAATAGGCTCATTCTCTGTAGACTGCTTTGTAGTGCTGTCCTGGTCAGGCTTTACCTCTGATAAAAGCACTTGCGAAACTTCCTCGCTCTTATTTCTGTCATATTCAGCATATATGTAATAAGAAGATAGTAGGCATACCAATAGAACAGATATGAAGAACTCTATTTTATATATTTTTCTTTTTCTTTTCATCGCTGGTGTAACATATAATTTTTCTGTAACAAGTATCTGGTTCAATCTTATACCTCCTTCTCTCCTTTAAATATTATTCCAATTTTTGTTCCATATGTATCTCTTTGTCAAAACATTTTACAAGATTACATAAATATTATATCATATTTTAACCAATCTTTAAAGAGTTTTTGAAATTAAATTTGATAATTTTGCAAATTGCTCTAAAGTTAACTTTTCTCCTCTAACTCCTTCATCCAAACCAAGTTCATCAAATATTTTAGTTAAAATATTTTTATCCTGAATTAAGCCTGAATTGCTCAAACCATTTTTTAATGTCTTTCTTCTCTGCATGAAACTAGCTTTGATTATTTTAAAAAACAATTCTTCATCTTCAAGCTCTACTGGTGGCTCCTTTCTAATCTTTAACCTAATTACCTCCGAATCAACTTCTGGAGCAGGTATAAAGGAACTCTTGTCTACAAACTGTATTTTTTCTGGCTCAGCATAATAATTTACACTATATGTAATCGCTCCAGAAAGCTTGTCGCCAGGTTCGGCTGTAATTCTGTCTGCAACTTCTTTTTGCACCATTACAATTATGCTATCGATATTTAATCTTTCTTCTAAAAGCTTCATAATTATTGGCGTTGTAATATAATATGGCAAGTTTGCGACAATCTTCACTTCTGAAAATTCTTTCAAATTTTCGCTTATAATTTCTTTCAAATTCACTTTTAAAATATCGTCATTAATTAGAGTAAAATTGTCGTACAAACTAAACCTGTCATTTAATATTTTAACCATTCTTTCATCTAATTCAACCGCTATAACCTTACCCGCCTGCTCAAGTAGTCTAGTTGTAAGCGTTCCGAGCCCAGGGCCTATTTCTATTACTAAACTATTTTTGCTTAACTCTGCTGCTCCAATAGTATTATTTATCACATTGTCATCAATAAGAAAATTTTGTCCTAGTTTCTTATTCGCTTTAATATTATATTTTTTTAATATAAATCTTGTATCCTCTAAACTACTTGTATTCAAATTTTTTGCATTCCTTTCTTGTTACAAGATAATGGCTTTTAAAATATGTTTATCCTGTAACCCTTTCTTTGTAAAGTCTTGTTATAATAGAATTATATTAAATTTATTCTTCTATTCCTTCTTTTAAAACCACATTAACCACTGTGCCCTCCTCAACTGACGTGCCCGCTGTAATGTCTTGGCTTGTTACTTTGCCCTCTCCAGAGTATTTTATATTTAAGTTTTTATTCTTTAAAGCTGCCTTTGCTTCAGATAAGCTCATTCCCTTTAAGTTAGGTACAGATTGCGAAACTCTAGTATCATTGTCCTCTGAATACAATCTTACCACAGAACCTTCTATTAACGCAGTACCTGCTGCTGGCATTTGCTCAGTTACAATATCGTCATCATTGCCAGAAATAATGCATTCAAAGCCTTGCTTCTCAATTATTTTCTTTGCCTCAGCCATTGTTTTATTCTTAACATTTGAAAGTGCTGTAGTCTCTGCTGAAGACTCACTGTCTGTTGTATCTGACTGAATTCCTAGATATGGTAACACTTCTGATAAGATTTGAGATACAACTGGTGCTGCAACTGTACTTCCGCTGTGGCTCTCCCCTTGAGGTCCATATAATGTTACAAGTACAACAACCTCTGGGCTCTCCACTGGAGATATTGCCGCAAAAGATGCAACATACTTTTCCTCTGGGTCAGATTCATCAGGCTCAGATGTACCTGTCTTTCCTGCTATGCTATATCCCTTCACTTCAGCATACTTTCCTGTTCCACTATCAACAACTGTTTCTAGCATATCAAGCAATGTCTCAGAAGTCTCCTTTGAAACAACCTGTCTAACATTCTTAGGCTCTATTGTTGTAACAGCTCCTGTATCTGTATTTTTTATCTCTTTAGCAATTCTAGGTTGTACTAAAACTCCATCATTCGCAATTGCAGAAACCGCTGTAATCATCTGTAAAGGCGTAACTCTAAACCTCTGTCCGAATGACATTGTTGCAAGCTCTATTGGTCCAACATCATCCAAATCCCAGAAATATCCAGACCTTTCGCCAGAACTTCCAGAATCTCCTATATCTGCAAACCCTGTTGTATCAAAGAAACCGAAAGCATCATAATATCTATATAATGTAGCAGCTCCAATCTTCTCCCCTAATTGCATAAACGCTGGGTTGCAAGAGTTCTTAAGCGCATCTCTTAAACTTTGTGAACCATGTCCCGCTCTATCTGAACAATTTATTCTCACTCCAGAAATCTTTTCATATCCTTCGCATTGGAAGACATTTGGTGTGTCAGCATCAGCCAAGCCTTCTTCTAGCCCTGCTGCTGCTGTTATAATCTTGAAAACAGAACCTGGCTCATAAGTTGAAGTAATGGCTCTATTGTTCCATGTCTCTTGTAACATAGTATTCTTTTCTTCATCAGACATTTTGTCCCACTCTTTATCTGAAACATAATCTAATGTAAACGGAGAATTCAAATTATAATCTGGATATGTAGCCATTGCCAAAATATCGCCATTGTTTGGGTTCATTATAATAACATTTCCACCATCTTTGCAATCATTCTCCTCGCAAGCCTGCTTCAAGTACTTCTCCGCAATTTGTTGGATGTTAGCATCTATGGTAAGAGTTACATCATTTCCATTTTGTGGTGCAATGTATGTCTCATTCTCATATGGTATTAAATCTTGCACAGCATCTTGGGCTGATGTTACCTTGCCAGGCGTTCCTGTTAATATATCGTTCCACTTAAGCTCTAAACCATAAAGACCTTGATTGTCCGTACCACAAAAACCAATTAAACTTGATGCTAAATTGTCGTATGGATAATATCTTTTTGTATCCTCATCAATATTTATTCCGCTATAAATATCATTTTCTTCCATCCAAGCTTTCAATTCTTCAATCTTGTCATTTTCAACCTTTTTAGCTATTGTAACATTCGTGCTATCGCTAGAAACCTTCTCTAAAGTCTCCTCATAATCTAAATCAAAAATATCTGAAAAAGCCTTTGCAACCTTCTCTTTTAGCTGCTTTGTCATTGCCTCTGCAATCTTTTCGTCCTCATTGTCAACCACAATGCGAGTTGGGTCTATACTTACAGTATCAACCTGAGCACTAATAGCTAGAGCCTTTCCTGTAGAATCATAAATAGTACCCCTCTTAGGACTGATTGTTTTGCTTGCCGTAAGCTGCCTGTACATATCTTCCCTTAAATCTGCACCTTGCACAATTTGTAGCCAGCCCAACCTGCCAACAAGAATTAAGAATACAACAAAAAATGCAATTAACATTCTTGCCAATCTCTCATTTATTGAAAAAACTTTCTTCCCGCCATTTTTGTTCTTTTGCGGTTCAAACTTATACACATTTGTTTTTTTCTTTTTACTCAACTTTCGTATCTCCTTTACCCAAAGTATTTTACTCCAGTTTATTTCTATGAATTCGTGGCAAAACCACCTTTTTCTATTTCTACCAAACATAATTATCCCATTTTATGTTTATATTTTATATTACCTGCCCGCAAAAATCAAGTAAAAACCGACATTTTTTTGCCGGTTTTTTACTCGTAATATTGTTCTAGCAAACTTGCAATTTAGGGACACGTCTTTTCTTGCAAAAATTTGCAATCTAGGGACACGTCTTGTTTGCTAATTTGAATTAAACATAAGCTGAAACTCAACTTGGACAAAAGGGACAGGCTTTGAGATTGACACAAAAGTTTGAAAACTTGGACGTTTAGGAGTGTCTCCAGCGTCCAAGCATTCAAGAAAGTCAATTCTCCACAGCCTCTAATTCTTCATCTTCTACTGTAAAACTTCCGCCTTCTGGCAAGTCTACCTCGCTCTGACGCAAGCTTTTCCTTTTGATTAATAAGCATCGTCTTCCATTTTCTATCAGTTGATACCCTGTATTCTGCATTTTCTAGCTTATGTCCTTGCCATTCATCGTATCCTTTCTCGCATTCAGCTTCCCTTAACTTCTCTCTATTGCTTTTCTTGTTTAAAGCACACAAAAAAGACAGGCTGTTCTCTGTAAATGCTTCTGCTTTTCTAGCTTTAACATCTAAATCTCGAAAAAAGTCTTCTTCAGCAATTCTATCTTCACATTTTACTTTCTTAAAATTTTCATTATAACCATCAGTAAAATTTGCTTCTTTTCGCTTTTTTCTATAACCTGTCCTTACATCTATATACTCTTTTAATTCCGCTTTTCGCGCATCAAAAAGCGAACAAGTTTTTCTTATTCTCTTGCTGTCGAGTAGACGAATTCCACCCTTGAATAAGAATTGGTGTGTGTGTGTGTGTGTGTGTGTGTGTGTGT
>CALXSA010000051.1 GCA_944390995.1 uncultured Clostridia bacterium | reverse complement strand
CAGTGGGATTCAAGATGGTAGTTATTCTTATTATGGAGAAGGCAATCGTAGTTCAGTAGCAAGTGGACAAATAGGAGCGTTTAAAGCAAGTGCTGAGTCAACTGCAAATGGAGGTAAAGGAGGTTTCTACATTGGTAGATATGAATTAGGTACAGGTAATGTAGTTAAAGCAGGAGTTGCACCATATACTAATATAACGAGAGACCAAGCAAAGAATAATATTGAAAATATGTATGCAGGAAATAGTTATGTAACCAGTGAATTAATAAGTAGTTATGCATGGGATACAGCATTAAACTTCATATGTCAAACAAATGTAGGAAGTGGAGAAGGATATAATTTATCAAGAACGACAAGTAGTCAATATGGTAATATTGGTACAAATAAAAAAGAAAATACAGGAGCATATGCAGCAGATAATTATAGTAATATCCATGATTTGTTAGGTAATTGTTGGGAATGGACTACAGAGTACTGTAGCGACAGCAACTACCCTTGCGTTGGTCGAGGAGGTACTTACATCAGCAGCTACGACTATGCAGCCCTTCGTTTCGTCAACGATACTAGCGGTTCCAACGGCAAACTTTCAGCGCGTGCCCAGCTTTATGTAAAGTAGGTCTGTAAGCTGATAGAGATAGTAGATAATTTAATATAGCAAATGAGTATGTAAAAGTAGTGGACTTTAACATACGACTAGCGAAACTTGAGTATACGCTAGGGTGGAAAATTTTGGACGTACACAAGGAGCAAAACGGAACAAAGAGCAACCAAGGTTGTTTTGTTCCGTTCATTTTGCATACATATGGAAGAATAATATTTGGAATTTTCCTGCTTAAAGAAAATATCGGAAAATATTAAAAATTTTATCGAAAAATGGTTTACTTTTATAAAAATTTTGTATACAATATACTTGTGAAGCATATAATCAAAAGAAGAATGAAAGGGGCGCTATTGCCAATGAAAATATTAATGTTGACATGGGAATACCCACCAAGGATAGTTGGCGGGATTGCTAGAGTTGTGCACGATTTATCAAAAAGACTAATTAAAGATGGGCACGAGGTGACAGTTGTTACATATAAGGATGGAGACACACCATATTATGAAAACGATAAGGGAGTAGAAGTGTATAGAGTTGACAATTACATGATACATCCTAATAATTTCATAGATTGGATAATGCAACTTAACTTTAATTTAATTGCAAAGGCTAGTGAGATAATCAATAAAAACGGTAAATTTGATGTAATACATGCACACGACTGGCTAGTTGCAAATGCAGCGAAAGCACTTAAAAATTCATTTGATATACCAATCGTGTCTACAATACATGCGACTGAGTCTGGTAGAAACTCAGGAATTCATGACGATACACAAAGGTACATAAATGATACAGAATGGCTTTTAACTTATGAATCTACTGAGGTTATAGTTAATAGTAATTACATGAAAAGCCACGTACAAGGACTATTTGGTTTGCCTTTCGATAAAATAAATGTTATACCAAACGGTATTAATGTAAATACTTTTACAGGTGTAGACAGAGATTATGACTTCAGAAGGCAATACGCGATGGATAATGAGAAAATTATACTTTATGTTGGAAGATTGGTTTACGAAAAAGGAGTACAGCATTTGATTTCAGCAATGCCTAAAATATTGGCAAACTACCACGATGCAAAGCTTATAATTGCTGGAAAAGGTGGAATGCTAGACGAGTTAAGGGCGCAAGTGTATAACATGGGCTTAGCTGACAAAGTATATTTTACAGGATACTTGAATTCAAAGCAAGTTCAAAAAATGTATAAATGTGCTGATGTGGCAGTGTTCCCAAGTACATACGAGCCATTTGGAATTGTTGCATTAGAGGCAATGCTTGCAGGGGTTCCAACAGTAGTTTCTGACATAGGTGGTTTGAATGAAATAGTTGAGCATAGAGTTGATGGGATGAAAAGCTATGCTGGAAACCCAAATTCAATAGCAGACTCTGTTTTAAGTCTTTTGTTTGATGCAGCGCTTGCAGCCAATGTGTCTAAAAAGGCAAGAGCAAAAGTTAAAGAAGAATTTAATTGGAATAAAATTGCGCAAGATACGCATTATATATATGAAAAGGCGATTTGCCAAACAATGGCAGAAAGACAGGCAGAGCAAATTGCACAGGAGAAGGCAAAGAAGACGAGCAAAGCAAAAAATACAGAGAAGGAAATTACAAATTTGCTAACTTTCAAGAAAAAGCATGCTTATGCTTAGAGTAGATTAATACATACCTCAGAATTCGTAAGAGTTTTGAGGTGTGAATGTGGTTTATAGGTGTCCTTCAAAAACCTAAATATTTATGCGAGGGGAGTTATAACCATTTGAGGTTTAATGGTTGTACAAGTTTAAAATGAATGTTTATGATACAGCAAACAGATTAGCTTACGAAATACAGGAGTCAGAAGAATATAAGTCATATAAGAAATTAAAAAATGAAGTTATGTCAGACCCAGAGTTGAAGGAGAAAATTGAGGCTTTTGAAAAACTTAGATATGATGTTCAATTAATGCAGTACACAGGAGTAAGCAAAGACGAGGAAAAGACAAAAAAATTAGAAGAAATGTACAACATGCTAATTGCTAATAATAGGGTCAAGGAGTATTTTGACTTGGAAGTGAAGTTCAATGTTATGATAGCTGATGTAAATAAAATAATTGCTGAGGCTATAAGGGATGTACTTTAATAGATGTCGAGTTATGGTTTGTATAGTTGTTGTTGCATAAAATGGAAAGGAATGAAGTGGTTATGGAATATTTAGTCATAATACTAATTTGTGTAATAACAATTGTGGTTTTAAAGATAGGTTTTAATGTAAAAACTAAAGATATAAAAAGAATAAAAGAAATAGGAACTGATGAAAAATTAAACGGGATTGCAAATAAATTTCCAGCAAACAGACAAATATGTGAGAAAATATTAGAAAAGTTAGGCAATAAGAATGTGACAATTGAAGAAAACGAAGAAACGAAAACGAGTTTGTTTCTTGTAGTAACAAATAAAATTATTATAGCGAAAATAAAAGATTCGTTTACAAGAATACAAACAATTGCGCATGAATGTTTGCATTCGGTGCAAAGCAGGCGAATTTTGCTTTTTAATTTTGTATTTTCTAATTTATTCTTGTTAAGCTTCATTGTGTTTTTGGCTCTTATATTATTTAAAGTGGGAAACGCAATGAACTATATTGTAGCGTATACAATGTTAGCTCTAATCTATTTATGCATTAAGGAATATATAGAGACAGAGGCAATGGGAAAAGCAAAATATCTAGCAAAAGAATATATGCAAGAATATTCAGCGGAAAACAAAAACGTAACAAAACAGGATATTGATGTGTTGGTGGATAACTTCGAAAACTTAAATAAAATAGGAATACCACTTACAAATTTTTGGCTTGCAGTAATTACAATTTTTAAAATAATAATACTTGCTGTAATTGCTTTTATTGTAAATTTCTAAGCCAACTTGCAAGGTAGGGACACGTTTGAAATTGCAAATTTTTGCAAGAAAAGACGTGTCCCTACTTTGCAAGCGATAAAATTCTCTTGTTTGGGTCTAGTAAAAAACAAAAAAATGTTATATAATGTATGTGCATAATTTAATTATATAGGCAAAGGGCTGAAAATGACTAAATTTATGCCTGAAGAAAAAAACGAGGTTAAAATGAACTATAACGAAATTCAAATTGTTGGAATGAGAAAAAACAAAGATTTAAAAATTGTAATTACAATCATAATATTAGCGATTATAGGGATAATTGCGTCTGTGGGAATTATTGTTTTCAACCAAGTGAGTGCAGATAAAGCATTAGAGGCAAGTACCAATGTGACAGATACTACCTCTGAAGGAGACAATACTACTGTAGTGACTGCTACAACTATTGAGGAGGAGGAAAAGGCTTCTGCTGAAAAGCAACAGTTTATAGAGGCTATTGACAATATATATAATGGCCAAGAAGGCAAGAGGGTTTTTTTGACTTTTGATGATGGTCCAACGAAAGAGGTTACGCCTAAGGTGTTAGATGTACTGAAAAAGTATAATGTTAAAGCGACTTTTTTTGTGTTAGGTAATAGAGTGAAAGCAAACCCAGATATATTAAAAAGAGCTTACGAAGAAGGACATTACATAGCAAACCATAGCTATTCACATAAATATAGTAGCATATATAAGAGTGCTAATAGTGTTTTAGCTGAATATAATAAGACAGAGGACGCAATAAGAGAGGCACTTGGAGATGCAAATTACTCTAGCAATTTATTTAGATTTCCTGGTGGCTCATATGGAGGACCATACGAGAAAGTAAAGAAAAAGGCTAGGGCAGAGCTTAAGAAGCAAGGAATAGCTTATTTAGATTGGAGTGCCCTTACATATGACGCAGAGGGTGCTAATACAACGAAAGAGATTTTGAAAAATTTAAAAGAAACAATGAATGGCTGGAATAATGTAGTTATACTAATGCATGATGCTGCTGACAAGTGTATAACATATGAGTCATTGGAGGATGTTATAAAATATTTACAAAAAGAAGGGTATGCTTTTAAGAATATATATGATTTAATGTGAGTGATGTGCATTTGCGTTCATGATATTATAAAGAACAAAGTCAACAATGGAGGAATGAGTATGTATGATGTTGTAATAGTGGGAAGTGGTCCTGCTGGAGTTTCTGCTGCACTATATTTGAAAAGGGCGAAAAAGGACATTTTGCTAATTTCTAAAGGCGAAGGGGCGTTAAAAAAAGCAGATAAAATAGAGAATTACTATGGAATAGAGAGGATAACAGGGGATGAACTATACAAAACAGGAATAAGACAGGTGGAAAGGCTTGGAGTTCCTATTGAAAATGACGAAGTAACGAATATATCTTTTGAACGATATTTCACTATAACCACTGTAAATAGCGAATTTGAGGCGGAAAATGTAATTATTGCTACTGGAACGAATAGAGTTACTCCAAATATAAAAGGGGTAAAGGAGTTCGAAGGAAAAGGTGTAAGCTATTGCGCAATTTGTGATGCGTTTTTCTATAAAGATAAGGACGTTGCAGTGGTTGGAGATGGAAATTATGCAATTCACGAGGCCAATCAGCTAAAAAATGTTGCAAATTCTGTTACAATCTTGACAAATGGTAGTAAAATGGTGCAAAATAGAGATGCAGCTGATTTTGATATTGAAGAAGAAAAAATTAGAGAATTTCGAGGAGAGAATAGCATAGAAGAAGTGGAATTTGATAATAATAAGAAAAAGAAGATAGATGGGGTGTTTATCGCAATAGGGACAGCAACAAGCACAGACCTCGCAAGGAAAATAGGCGCGCTTGTAAAAAACAACAATATTGTAGTAAACGAAAATATGGAAACTACAGTAAAAGGCTTATATGCGTGCGGAGATTGCACAGGTGGACTTTTGCAAGTGAATAAGGCAGTGTATGAGGGCGCAAAAGCAGCTGTTAGCATTATTTCCAATAAGGAATAGTTATATAATAAAAAATTTTAAGGAGGAATGAATTATGTCAGTTTTAAGTTTAAATGAGAAAAATTTTGAGGAGGAAGCTCTAAAATCAGAAAAACCTGTTTTAATAGATTTCTGGGCAAGCTGGTGCGGACCATGCAAAATGATGTCACCAGTAGTTGACGAGATTGCAGAAGAATTTGGAGAAACAATAAAGGTTTGCAAAGTAAACATAGATGAAGAAAGAAATTTAGCAGCTAAGTACAATGTGATGAGCATTCCAACATTCATCGCATTAAAAAACGGCAAGGAAGTAGGCAGAACCATAGGAGTTCAAGAAAAAGAAGAAATTACGAGAATGTTAATTTAAGAAAAACAAAAGCTGTTTTTGGGGACGGAGCAAAAAAACAGCTCTTAGGGAGTGAAGGGAAAAATGATTGAGATAAAAAATGTTTCAAAGTCATATGTGAAAGGGAAAAAGTCTGTTGATTCACTAAACTTAAACATTGAAAATGGTGAGATTTTTGGCTTTTTAGGTCCAAATGGAGCAGGAAAAACCACAACAATTCGCATGATTACTGGTATTTTGGACCCAGACGAAGGAGATATTTTAGTAGATGGACATAGCATAAAAAAGGAGCCATTGGAGGCTAAAAAGAATTTTGGTTTTGTTCCAGACAGTCCAGATATGTTTTTGAAACTAAAAGGAATAGAGTATTTGAATTTTTTAGCGAAGGTATATAATGTGCCAGATGAGGAAAAAAATAGCAGAATAGAGAGCCTTACTAAGAAGTTTGAGATTTTTGACGAATTGAATAATAATATAGAGAGTTATTCTCATGGTATGAGGCAAAAGATTGTTATTTGTGGAGCGCTTTTGTCTAACCCTAAGAATTGGATATTGGACGAACCCATGACAGGGCTTGACCCAAAGGCTTCTTTTGACCTTAAGGAGATGATGAGGGAACACACGAGAAAGGGAAATACCGTTTTCTTTTCGACTCATATTTTAGAGGTGGCAGAGAAGTTATGCGATAGAGTAGGAATTATAAATAAGGGAAAATTGGTTTTTGTTGGGACTTTCGAGGAGATGAAAGAGAAGTTTAAGGAGCAGACTTCGCTAGAGGAGCTATTTTTGGAGATTACAGAACAAGACGATTAAGTATATTAGTATGGCACCACTAAGAAAACTCCTAATAGCAAGGAAAAATAGAATAGCTAGTACAAGCTGTTAGTAGATTTCGCAGAAACAAAACAGAAAGGGTTTTTACCATGACATTCTTATTAACAAAGATATTTTTAAAAAGCTCACTTCAGAAAATGGGCGACCAATATGATTTATCTAATAAAAAGGGACTAAAAACAAAATTAACTTTGTATGGAATACTGATTTTATACTTATTAGCGGTTGTTGGACTTGTTAGTTATGGGTTAATTGACAACCTTAAAAGCATTAATCAGGAGACTACATTTATTGGGCTAGTACTCGTGCTAGTAACTGGTGTGACGCTGATACAAACAATTTTCTCTAGCATAAATCTTTTGTACTTTACCAAAGACACAGAGGCAATTTTACCGTTGCCGCTGAAGCCATACCAGATTATTCTGGCTAGAACTAATGTTATTATTCTGGTAGGATATTTTGTAAATATCATAATAGGCCTAATACCTCTTGTAATATATGGAATAATGCTTAACTGTGGTGTTTGGTACTATGTTTCAGTTATTTTGGCATTGCTCATTTTGCCAATTTTGCCAATTATATTAGTCTCACTACTTGTAATGATTATAATGAGTTTTTCGAAAATAACAAAAAACAGAAACAGATTTCAACTTTTTGCAACAATACTTGTAATTGCATTAGTTATTGCCTTCTCAGTTTTCATAACTAAAATAGAGGGGGAGACAATTACCGACGAGCAAATG
>CALXSA010000050.1 GCA_944390995.1 uncultured Clostridia bacterium | reverse complement strand
CATAATGCTTGCAACAATAAGCGTTGGAAATCTTGGCACTAAACCAGTCTGCATGTATTCAATGAGCACTGGAATAACTAATATTAAAGCGATTAAAAATATAAATAATGAAATTATATTAAAAAATGCGCCCGGTCTATATTCTTTAAATAATGTTGCAATTGTTTTTATAACTCTTGCCCCATCCCTGTATGTGTTTAACTTGGATGTACTTCCTTCTGGCCTGTCTCTATATTGCACAGGCACTTCTCTTAGCGTAAAATTCTTATCTATTGCGTGAATTGTCATTTCTGTTTCGATTTCAAACCCCTTAGATAAAACCGGATAAGTCTTCACAAATTCATAGCTAAAAGCTCTGTATCCTGTCATAATGTCATTTATTTTACTATTAAAAATGGTATTTATTGACCATCTTACAATTTTGTTTCCAGCATTATGAAAAGCCCTCTTGTTTTCCTTAAAATACGTAGATGAGAGCCTATCTCCTATAACCATGTCAACATTTTCTTTCAACACCAAATCGCACATTTCTCTTGCATTCTCTGCCGGATAAGTGTCGTCTCCATCTACTATCAAATAACAATCGGCTTCTATATTTCTAAACATAGTTCTCATTACATTTCCCTTGCCCTGTTTAGTCTCATACCTCACAATCGCCCCAGCATTTCTTGCAATTTCATCTGTTCCGTCTGTTGAATTGTTGTCATATACGAAAATATCTGCTTCTGGCAATGCTGCTTTATAATCTTTTACTACTTTTTCAATTGTTCTGCTTTCATTGTAACATGGAATTAGTACAGCTATCTTACTTCTCATTTTCTCAATTCTCCTCTTTCTTGTTTTTGTCTGTTCTGATAAACATTCTAGACTTATGTTTAATCGTCCTTGCAAATATTTGCTAAAACATACTCCACTATTCTTTTTGTATTATTTCTATCTATTGTTTCAACATATTTTTCCTTGAATTTCTTTAGTTCTTCATAATTGTATGTATCATTCTCTATTATTGAAATAATATCCTCAATCTCTGTTTTAGTAGAACTTTGCATCTCTTTCTGTAGGTCTATGTTAAGTCCTCTTGCATTCTCATATTTTTCTATATCATATAAATAAAAGAATAATGGTTTCTCAAGTATTGCAACTTCAAATGCAACGGCAGAATAATCTGTAATCACATAATCAGCTCTTTTAATAAGTTCTATTGTACTTTGTGCGGAAGTATATTTTTCGTCCAACTCAGTTTTATCTAGCGGATGCAGCTTTATAATTAAATTGTACTTTTCTTCGTCCACTCCATTTATCAATTTGTCCAGCTTTATTTTTTCATTTTTTCTAAAAGTTGGAACATACAAAATTGTCTTTTTCGCCTGTTCCTCATCAGCTTGCGGTTTATCTTCCAAAATATAATCTATTCTAGGCATTCCTAAAACTTTTATTTTCTCTATATCCGTATTAAATGCTTGTGAATAAATCTGCCTAGTCGCTTCACTTGTACATGTAATGCATGTATAACCAGCATGCATCTTCATGATTTCAGCAGTTTTTCTGCTATCTCCTTCTTCCATATCTAAAATTTGATAGCCAAACTTTTTTATTGCCCCCATTGCATGCCATATTTGTATTATTTCAAGCCCTTTTTTATGTTTCAAACTACTTACTGGAATATTGTATCCATCAATTATACATGCTTTAGAGGTTGCTATATGATACATGCATTTTACAATGTAAAAGCAATACCCTATTCGTCCGCTAAAATTATCCGGTATTTTTTTGCATAGAACTTCAGTCTGTAGCTTGGTTTCTTTGTCAAACATCTCTTTCAACAGCTTAAAATCTATGCTCGTTGTGTCTGATTGTCTACTCAAAAAAGTTACTTTGTCTTTTTGCCTTGTGAACAATTTAATGAAAGAATAAATTATTCTCATAACTGTTCTTGCTAAGTACAATACTATGTTTTTCACTTATAGTTTTCCCCCTTTTTATTGTCCAACTTATACATTGTCAGCATGCATGTAATTAAATTTTGAAATGAAATTATCTTTCAGCCTTTCTCCTTTGAATGTGGAAAGCACACTCCTCCAAAACGCAATCTGGCAATATCTTTGAAAAGAACCTAACACTCTTATTTAGCACACCAGGTATTATTATCAATTTTCCTTTTAGTGCTTTATCAATTCCCATCTTTGCCACCTGCTCGCTTGGCATACTTGGAGCTTTAAAAACCACTTTTGCTACATTGTTAAAGTTTGTATCAACTGGTCCTGGGCATAAAATGCTTATTTTTACATTACTTTTTTTCTTTTTTATTTCTTTATTAATTGCTCGTGATAATCTTATAGCATAGGCTTTAGAGGCATAATACGCTGCCATTAGTGGCCCTGGCTCCATTCCAGCTATTGATGCCACATTTAAAATATGTCCTTTGTTTTTCTTCATCATTTCCTTTAAATATAATTTTGTCAACACATGAACTGCCGTTATATTTGTATTTATCAAATCAACTTCTTTATCTAAGTCTGTTTCAGTAAACTCTCCAAACACACCAAAACCAGCATTATTAACTAATAGCTCTATATCTATTCCTTTTGTTTTTTCAAAAAGCTCGATGCAATTTTCTTTTTTGCTCAAATCTTCCGGAATAATTATTATCTGTTGTTTTCTCCCTTCAGCCGAGTTTTCTTTTTCTTGTTCACTATTTATTTGATTATTAGCTTTTACCTGTCCTATACTTTTTTCTTCGTTTTCAAGTTCTTGTTTTAATTCATTTAACTTTTCTTCATTTCTCGCCACTAACACTAAATTAGAATTATAATTTGTATATAAATATCTTGCCATATCCCTTCCTATTCCAGAAGAAGCTCCAGTTATTAATGACCACATTTTTTCTCTACCTCTCTAAAATTTTCTTCTTATAATTATTGTCATTTCCTTCAATTTTATACAAAATATATCATATTTTATTTTAATTATCAACCTTTAGTTCGAATTCAGACTGGTGACTTTCAAAAAAATGTTGTGTCTTGTATTTTTTTTCGATTTACTGTATAATATTGTTGGAGTAAATAATATTTTTACTTAAGATTACGAATGTATATTATGGGGAAAATATGAAGATATTAATAGTTATAGACCAATTTGACCATTCAAACAATGGTACAACAATATCTGCTAGGCGTTTTGCAAAAGGATTGCAAGACGCTGGAAATGAAGTTTATGTTGTCAGCACGGGTGACCAAAAAAATGAGTATAAATTTAATTTAAAAGAACTACCTTTGCCTCCTGGAATTTCGCATTTAATCAAATCTCAAGGAATGAGTTTCGCAATTCCAGATACCGAGGTTTTAGAAAAAGCAATATCTAGTGTTGATATTGTGCATTTTTATATGCCTTTCTTCATTTCAAAGGCAGGTTTGAAAATATGCGAAAAATTAAATGTCCCACATACTGCCGCATTCCATGTGCAGCCTGAAAACATTACGTATTCAATCGGCTTAGGAACGAAAACTAAAATAAATGATATGATATATACTCATTATAGGGATGCATTTTTCAATAGATTTACGCATATACATTGTCCTAGCGAGTTTATTGCAAACGAACTAAAAAAGCATGGTTATACGGCAAAACTACATGTGATTTCAAATGGTGTTGATGATAACTTTAAGTATTATGGCAAGAAAAAATTGCCAGAATTTAAGGACAAATTTGTAATTACTATGATAGGCAGATATTCAAATGAAAAAAGACAAGACGTACTAATTGACGCTGTAGGCAAATCAAAATATGCTGATAAAATACAACTTGTTTTGGCAGGAAAAGGTCCAAAAGAAGAAAAATACAAAAGGCTCGGAGAAAGGCTAAAAAATAAACCTGTTTTGAAATTTTATAAACAAGAGGATTTAATAGATTTATTGAAATCAACAGACCTATATGTACACAGCGCAGATGCAGAAATCGAGGCAATATCTTGTATAGAGGCTTTTGCTTGTGGCAATGTACCTATTATTGCAAATAGCCTAAACTCTGCAACAAAACAATTTGCTCTTGTTCCGCAAAGTCTTTTCGAGGCTGGAAATAGCACATCTTTGGCAAAAAGAATAGACTTTTGGCTTGACAATGAAGATTACAGAAAGGAAATGGAACTAAAATATTCTCAAAGTGCTGAAAAATATAGACTAAAAAATAGTATAAAGAAAATGGAGGAGATGTTTGAGGATGCAATTAGAGAATGTAAAAAAAGAGAATAAAGAAAATATAGCTGAAGACTCTCACGTATTACATTTTTGGCAACCTTGTAAATTTGAAATAAATGACGAATTCAATTTCGTTAATGACAATTTTATATTTAACACATTTTCAAATTTGCTATACATGATAGCATATCCACTTTTACTTGTAATTAATAAATTTTTCTTCGGCTTTAAGATTGAGGGAAAAGAAAATTTAGAAAATATAGATAGTGGCAAGGTCACTATTTCAAACCATGTGCACCCTATGGACTGCACTATGGTTGGCCTTGCAAATGTACCTAATAAAACATTTTTCACATCATTGGAAACCAACTTCAAAATACCTATTGTTCGAAGGATTATAAAATTGCTAAATGCTGTGCCAATACCACAGAATATAAAGTATACAAAAAAATTTATGAGCTCAATTGACGAGTTGCTAAAAAATAATAAAACCGTGCACTTCTATCCGGAAGGTTCATTGTGGCCAAATTACGAAAAAATAAGACATTTTAAAAACGGTGCATTTGACTTTGCTGTTAGAAATAATGTACCTGTAGTACCTATGGTTATTAAGTTTAATAAACCTAAAAAAATAAACAGTTTTATTAAAACCAGGTCTACAATTACTCTAGTTGTTTTAGAACCCATCTATCCAAATGCGTTTCTTGATAAACCTGAAGCAATTAGTGACCTAAAAGAAAGAGCACATCAAGCCATGGAATATGAACTTAAATAGAGGCTGTTTTTAGAGCAATGCTAAAAACAGCCTCTATTTAATCAAAACATTATAATCTTCCCATTTATTTTTAACCATTTATTAATCTCGTCATAGTTTGGAATGTATTGCTTAACCAAACCATAGAAGTCCTTGCTATGATTAGCATGCACTATATGACATAACTCGTGAACTACAATTGCATCAATCTTGTCCTCAGGAAGCATTATAAGCCTCGACGAAAAGTGCAATCTCCTCGTACTCGGTGTGCAACTTCCAAATTTACTAGTTGCATCATTAACTTTAAATTCTTTGTACTGTATTCCAGTAACATTGCTCCAGTACGGCACTTTTTCATTTAGCAAGCACTTTGTATTATTCTTCAAAATTTGCTTTATTCCCTTATCTATATATGCCTTGCGCTCCTCTGCGCTAAGTTTTTCTGGAAAAGATAGATAAATATTTTTATTTATATTGTCAAAGTTAATATTTATTTTATTTTCCAAATTATTGCTACACTTTATACCGTATTTCTCTCCCATGTAGGAAAAATACTCTCCGTCTACCCATTTTTTTGTACTAACATCTTTGCTTTCATGTATCTTGATGTAATTTTTATATACAAACTCCTCATTAGCCTCCACAAACTCTAAAGCTTTCTTTACGCTTACATATCTAGGTTTGCTCACATATAAAACATCTGCTTTAAAATACATCTTCAAGTGTCTGGATGTCTTGTAGCTTCTAATAATTACCGGAATATCTTGATTTCTTATCCTTATATATTCTTTTTTGCCTTCCATTTTAACTCCTTTTTTATTGCCCAAGAAGAATTAAATTTTGACTAGGCAAACGAACAAGAAAACCGGAGGCGTACATACTGTACGCTGAGGATTTTCGCAGTGAAGTTTAACAACGTCAAAATTGTAATTCTTCTTGGGCTTCATACGTATGAGTGCTCTGGCTTAACCACAGCATAATACCTCTCATTCTTTTTATGTATCTCATTTCTAATCTGTGAAACAACTTCCTCCACATTAATGTTTTCATCAGTTGGAATTACTAGGTCAAATATTAAGTTAACCCTTTCCCCACCATCTGTCATTCTAAAATCATGTATAGAAAACTTTTCATTAATGCCTTTTACAACCTGCTCTGTATACTTCTTCATTGCATTAATTTCTTCATCATCCACAACTATTGGGTCCATGTGTATTGTAGTTATACATTGAAACTCCTTAAAAATATCTTGCTCCATCTGGTCTATTACGTCATGTGCTTTAAGTATATCTGAATCTGCTGGCACCTCCGCATGGAATGAAACAATTTTCCTTCCTGGTCCATAGTCATGCACCATAATGTCATGAATTCCTTGTATTGTATCGTATTTTTTTGCAAATTCTTCTATTTTACTAACAAACTCCGGGTCCGGTTTTTGGCCTAATAATAAATCTATAATCTCCTTAATTGCTTTAATTCCTGTAATTAAAATAAATACCGAAACTAGCAAACTTACATAGCCGTCAATAGTAACTCCCGCAAAACGAGCCACTAATGCCGATATTAGAACCGCTAATGTAGACACAGAATCTGAGATGCTATCATACGCCGTTCCCTTAATTGCAGCCGAGTTAATCTTCTTGGCAATTTTTCTGTAGAAAAGAAATAGCCATAACTTTGCAAGTATTGCTACTACCAGCAATATAATTGTAACATCACTAATACTTGGTAGCTCTGGGTGAATTATTTTCTCCACCGAGCTCTGCAACAACTCAAAGCCCACTAATATTATTAATATATCCACAAACAAAGCTGTTATGTACTCCATCCTGCCATGACCCCACGGATGGTCTGCGTCCACCTTTTTTTGAGACATTTTAAACCCAATCATGGTTATAATAGATGAGCCAGCATCGGAAATATTATTAAGTGCATCGGAAATTATAGCCATAGAATTTGAAATTAAACCTATTATTAATTTGAAAACCGATAACAAAATATTAACTATAATTCCCGTAATGCTTGAAAGCATTGCGTATTTTCCTCTTACCCTATTGTCCTCCACATTGTCTTTATCTTTTATAAATAATTTAATTAAAAAATTTGTCATTTATCCTCATCCTTTTTTACGTACTTAAAAAATGCACAATTATATCAATTTAAAATTAATGCTATAGTATCATTTAATACTACTGCCATTCTTAATCGTCTCTAACACATGTATGTCCCTTATCTGCTCCTTATCAACTTTCAAAGCCAAAATTCTTAATATGAACATCGCCTCAATAATAATATGAAGGTATAATGCCTTTTTCTTCTAAAATATCCCTATTCTTTTACATCTAAATAAGCAATAACATCCAAATATAAACTATTATTATTAAGCAACTGCTCAGATATTGGCATCAATTCTTTTGTCAAAAAACCTACACCCAGAATTATACACTAATTTTTTGTCTTCCCTCCATGTATCACCATATTTATATCACAGTTTCACATTTTTCTCAACAAAATCACTAAATTTCACATTAAATATATTGTGCTCTATTTTTAGCTATCATAGCAAAACCTCCAGATATTTTCTTAGTTCATCTTCAATATTAAATATTTTTGC
>CALXSA010000049.1 GCA_944390995.1 uncultured Clostridia bacterium | reverse complement strand
AAAACGATATGAACCTATCAAAAGTACCAAGAATAGCTCTATGAATAACAATTGGTCTATGAGCTTTTCCATCTTCTCCTATATATTCTAGTTCAAACCTTTGTGGCAACAAGAAGTCTAATTGGCATGTTGAAATAGTAATGTCATGTCCTATTGCAGTTTTTATTTGTACATCTAGTTTTGGTCCATAGAAAGCGGCTTCTCCTTCTGCCTCGTAGAAATTTAAGTTTAGCTCTTTTAAGATTTGCCTTAATTGACTTTCGGCATTTTCCCACATTTCGTCATCATCAAAATATTTCTCTTTGTTGTTCTTGTCTCTTAAAGACAATCTAAATGTATAATCTTCAAACCCAAAGTCCTTATACACAGCAAGAATCAAATTCACAACTTCGCCAAAAACAGGTTTTATTTGCTCAGGTGTTACAAATATATGGGCATCATTTTGACACATTTCTCTTACTCTCTCTAAGCCACAAACACTTCCACTTGCCTCATATCTAAAATCATGTGCAAGCTCGCCTATTCTTATTGGCAAATCTCTGTAAGAATGTATTGCATTTTTATATATCAACATATGGTGTGGACAATTCATTGGTCTTAACACCATTTCTTCATTATCCATTTTCATCACAGGAAACATATCATCTTTGTAATGTTCCCAATGTCCACTTGTTTTGTATAATGCAACATTAGCAAGTGAAGGTGTATAAACATGTTTGTATCCTAATTTTATTTCCTTATTCATAATGTATTGTTCTAACAATCTTCTGATTGTAGCTCCATTTGGCAAATACATTGGAAGACCAGAACCTACCAACTCATGTGTCATAAATAAATTTAATTGTTTGCCTATTTTTCTGTGGTCTCTCTGTTTCGCATCTTCCAAAAATTGTAAGTATTCCTCAAGCTGGCTAGCCTTTGGAAATGCTATTCCATAGAACCTTTGAAGCATTTTGTTATGCTCGTCGCCCCTCCAGTAAGCACCAGATGAAGAAAGAATTTTAACAGCCTTTAACTTACCTGTGCTCATCAAATGAGGACCAGCACAAAGGTCTGTAAACTCGCCTTGTTTGTAGAAAGAAATTTCTTCTCCTTCTGGAAGTTCCTCTATTAGCTCTACCTTGTAGTCCTCCCCTTGCTCTTTCATAAACGCTATTGCCTGCTCTCTTGGAAGTGAATACCTCTCAATAGGCAAATCTTCTTTAATAATCTTTTTCATTTCAGCTTCAATCTTCTCGAAATCATCTGAAGATATATTTTCCTTGACATCGAAATCATAATAAAAACCATTTGCTATAGCAGGACCAATTGCAAGTTTAATATCATTTCCATAAAGCCTTTTAATCGCTTGAGCCATAACATGTGAGCATGTATGCCAATATGCCTTTTTTCCATCCTCGCTATTATCAAAAGTTAGAATTTCAACCTCAGCATCTTCCTCTAATTCGTACCTTAGGTCCTTAACCTCACCATTTACCTTTCCACAAGTAGCATTTCTTGCTAACCCTTCACTAATTTCCTTTGCCAACTCTAGCACGCTAATTCCTTTTTGAACCTCTTTTACAGAGCCATCTTTTAATGTAATTTTCATAATAATTCTCCTTTCCATCCAAGAGCTTAGTCGCACTAAAAAAGCGCCCCTCTAGCAAGACTTAATTGCCAGAGGGGTGCTATATAACACGGTTCCACCCTTTGTTTCACTCTAATTTACTTTTAACGCAAGTATTACGTCTAGTTTTGCTAGAAACAATGGGGTAGTTTTTCAAATATGTTTATTTAGAACAGCTTACAGCCCACGACTGTTCCTCTCTTGAAACAACCTTTATTTTACTTTGTCCCATTTACGTCTTTTCCTATTACAGTTCAAATTATACTACACCTTTGCAGTTATGTCAATTGTTTTTTACAGAAAGCTGTTTTTTTCCTCCGTCCCCAAAAACAGTTTTTTATTCCTCGTAGCCTGGCTTGCCTAATAATTTGAACATGTTTGTCTTGTACTTCTCCACACCTGGTTGATTGAATGGGTTGACTCCCAATATAGAGCCGGACATTCCGCATGCAAGTTCGAAAAAGTAAATCAATTGTCCTATATGGTTTGCATCCAACTTCTCTACATTTAAAACTATATTTGGCACGTCTCCCTCTGTATGCGCAATTATTGTGCCTTCCATTGCTTTTTTATTGACAAAGTCCAATGTTTTACCTTCTAAATAGTTTAAATTGTCTAAGTCGTCTTCCTCATGCCTCATCTCAATGTCATTCTGACTATTTTCTATATTTATTACTGTTTCAAATAAATTTCGTCTTCCCTCTTGTATGTATTGTCCTAAAGAATGCAAGTCTGTAGTAAATTCAGCTCCTGAAGGATAAATTCCTTTTAGTTCTTTACCTTCACTCTCTCCATATAATTGCTTCCACCATTCTATAAAATAGTGTAGTTTTGGCTCATATGTTACCAAGAGCTCTATGTTCTTTTCTTTTTCATAAAGCACATTTCTTATAACCGCATACTTGTAGCATTCGTTGTATTTCAAATTGTCGTCGTCGTATCTATCTTGAGCTATTCTAGCGCCTTCCATAAGCTCGTCTATATCTATTCCTGCTGCTGCTATAGGAAGCAAGCCCACTGCCGTTAGCACCGAATATCTGCCTCCTATATTGTCTGGAATGACAAATGTGGTATATTTCTCTTTCTCTGCCAATTGTTTTAGAGCTCCTTTTTTCTCGTCTGTAGTAACATATATTCTGCCTCTTGCTTCTTTTAGGCTATATTTGTTTTCCATTATTTCTCTAAAAATTCTAAATGCAATTGCAGGTTCTGTTGTTGTACCAGATTTAGAAATCACATTAATAGATATGTCTTTATCTGCTATGTATTCAATTACATCATTAATATAGTTTGTGCTCAAATTGTTTCCTACATATATTATTTGAGGCGTTTTTCTATGCGCTTTATCCTGCATGTTATAAAAACTGTTTGTAAGCGACTCAATTACCGCCCTTGCTCCTAAATATGACCCTCCTATACCTATAACTAATAGCACATCTGTGTCTGATTGTATCTTTTTCGCTGCTCTTTTAATTTCAATCAACTCAACTTTGTTGTACATTGTTGGTAAATTTATCCAACCACAGAATTCATTTGGGTCGTTTGCTTTTTCATGAAGTTTCGTATGAATTTCCGATACTTGTTTTGCATATTTGCTCACATTTTTTTCAAAAACTCTTGCATTTGTAAAATCTATTTTTATTCCCATATTATCAGTCCTTTCTCTAAGGCACATGAGTTATTTTACCCTTGTTCCTCTTTTGTATAATTCTGTTAATATGATATTATACAAATTAATTTTATGCAAGAGTTTTTGGAAAAATAATCTCAAGCTAGTTCGAAAATAGCACTTTTTCCGACTTATATTGCTTAATTATATATGTAAATATTATAGTAATATACACAATTGTAGAAATGGCCATTAGAGCAATGTTTAATAGGTCTATGTTGCCATTTGAAATATCTGTAAATATCATTGTGTAATTCAAAAATGGTATTAATGATAAAATTGGTGTTGTCTCTAAGCCTACCATAAACACTATAAAGCTTGGGAAAAACGATATAAATGTCAGTGGTGTTAATGCACTTTGCGCTTCTTTAAATGTTTTTGATGTGCTTGCAATAGAAATACATAGTCCACTAATAAAGAATGAATATGCAACTATTACAACCACTGCAAATGCAATACTTGGCGCACTGTACATTATATCTACTCCCTCATAAATCGAGAAGTTATTTTGTGAAATTATTAAAGCTATAATTGCTAATATAAAGCTAATTATTCCTGTAACCACTGAAGATATTGACACCGCAAGAAATTTTCCTACTATAATGTCCTTGCTCTTAATTGGAAATGTTAATAGTGTTTCCAAAGTACCTCTTTCTTTTTCACCAGCTGTAGTATCTGTTGCAGGATATGTCGCAGAAACAGTTATCGCCATAATGATAAATAAGAAAGCATATACTTTTATATAATTTCCGAAATAATTTTCTTCCTCAGACACATTCTCCTCTACAGTAATTATGTTCAAAACCTCGCTTGGGTTTACACCATTTTCCTGTAAATAACTCTGCTGTAAGTATTCCTTATACGCATCAAAATAACTCTCCATTAAGCCCACTGCATATGAACTTGTATCCGAGCCATCATTATTCATTATATACTTCGAACCATCTTTTGTAATGTATAGATTAATCTCACCATTTTCATACTTTTGTTTCAGTTCCTCCTCCGAACCATTTATAACATCCACATTCATCTGCTCTGCAATCTGCCTTTCTTCTTCACTTAGCTCATACGCAAAGCCTATTTTGTTAAATTCTTCCACATCCTTATTTGCTTGCATCTCAAACAATGCCGACATTCCAAGCATTATCAGCGGTATAAATATTGGTATAATTAGCATCATTGCAAGAGACTTTTTATCTCTAAATAATTCTCTTAACTCTTTTTTCAAAATATTCCATAAATTGTTTTTCATACAAACCTCCAAAATGCATCCCTAAGATTATTCGTCCCCGTATCCTTCTTAATCTTTTCCGGTGTGCCAGAATTAACAACAACACCTTTATTAATCATTAGCACCCTATCGCAAATGTTTTCCGCTTCTTCCATATAATGTGTCGAATACAAAATCGTTTTGCCTTTTTGCTTTTCTTGTTTAATAAAGTCTAATATTATTTGGCTAGAAATTATATCAAGCCCTGTTGTTGCTTCATCAAGAATATAATATTTCGGGTCATGTAACAAACACCTTGCGATATTTACTCTTTGTGTTTGACCTGTTGACAAGTTCGCTATTTTATTATATAGAAACTCGTCCATGTTTAGCACCTTAGATAGCTCCTTAATTCTTGCTTCAGCCTTATCACTTGGCACATTATATATATCTGCACACATTTTTAAAAGCTCGTATGTAGATAATGTGTCATAAAGCTTAGTATTGCCGGATAAATATGCAATGTTTTGCTTAATGTCTATTTCATTATTTTTATAATTCAAGCCATCAAATGTAACTGTTCCCTCGGTCGGCTCTAATATTCCAGCAATCATTCTTAGGAGAGTAGTTTTGCCGGCACCATTTGGCCCCAGAATTCCTATAATTTCTCCGTCCTTCGCCTCAAATGAAATACCGTTGTCAGCATAGAACTCTACTTTCTCCTTTTTGTTTTTATATGTAACAAACTTCTTTTTTAAGTTATCTACCTTTAGCATCAAAATTTCCTCCTTCGCTAAAATTCATACTTTAGGGGCACTCTGCTGGTCCAATTTTTGGGCTTTTAGAATGTCCCCTTTTATATTATTTTATTATTTCTTCTAAATTAAATTGGTTATCTTTTGGAGTATCAAGAATCATGCACACAAATTTATCTCCGCCATCAAGTACCCCATCTATCACCATTCCTTCAATTCCATCCTCTGTACTATATGGACGTTCTACATAATAAAAAGTTTGGTCTGACACTTCAAGTTTCTTTATTTCCAAAGTATCGTCTTGCAAAGCAGTCTTCAAATATTCTTCTGGTGTATAGTCTTCTTCATAGTTAGATTTGCTGTCATTAAAAACCATTATCAGCTTTTGGAAATCTGTACTAGTAGCGAACAACTCGTATGCCTCATCATATCCTTCGCCAAACCCTCTCACTATTTGGTCATCAGTCAATATAACCATATCGTCCGGTAGCATCAACTTAAGACTTCCAGCGCCAAGCTCATATTCTCCACCTGACTCATTGCTTGCAATCTCTTGCAACAATTGGTTTGCTTCATCTTGCGCAGTGTTTTGTTCAAAATAAACTATGGCAAACGCCAAAACCACCGCTATAGCAAGTACAATTAAAAAAGTTCTTAGATTTGCTATTCCATATCTATACCATATACTTCCTTCTGCTTTTTCTTCAAAATAATATTTATTTGCTTTTTTCTTTATGATTTCTTGTATTTTTAGATAATCGAATATTCTTTTCGCCTTTTCTTCTCCCAAAACCTTTACCATATCCTCCATTACCAACTCTTTCGTAATGGCTTGTTTTTTGTTAGTAGCATTATTTTTTCTAAAAATATCCCTTACTTTTGCAATATCTTCGCTTGAAAATTGCTCATTGCTTATGTCTCTAGACAATATTTTGATATCTTTGCCTTCAACCCCACTCTTTAGCTGTTTATTTAAGTTATAAATAATTATTCCAATAACAACTGCTCCAAACAATAATGAAATCAAGTAATCTGTCATCAGAGCTCCTAGGAAATCGCTGCTACTATACATGGCTTGTAGCATCTCCCATGTGACTTGTCCTAACTCATTTGCCAAATAGCAAACTGGAATTATTAGAAACATAGTAATAGTTATTGCCACAAATGACGCTACTGAAAGTATTATCGGCAATTTTTTATCTATTTTTGCCTTTGTGAGTTTGTATCCATAAAAGCTGCATATAACTATTATAATTGCAAGCAATGAATACATCAAATCTGCAAAAACATATAGCAGTACCCATGGAATAGCCCCCACAAGAGCTCCTATTAATGCTCCTATCACTCCTAAGAAATATCTGTTATTTACTTTTTCTTCCATTCAGACCTCCATTCGAGCAACTTTTGCTCTAACAAATTTTTTTCAAATAACCTCTTATGTTTAGGTTAAATTTGGTTCTTATTAAATTTTTTCTCAGCATTTCAATTGCCATTTAAATAATCTTTCTCGCCAATTCAAACTGTTTCTTTTCCATGTATTTAAGCAAAACCCATATAGCTACAAAATATAAAACTCCAATTGTGACCACGGATAAGTACACAGGCAAGTTTTCCATAAGCGAGATAATCGCTAAAATTAAACCAATATTAACAAATGCAAATATCATTGGAAATATTAAATTCATGTTTTGTTTTACCACAGCATATTCTGAACTCCACTGTAGCTTCGGTCTTTTCAAGTCTATTAAAATTAGTAAAAAGCTTTGGAACACAGCTATAATCGTGGAAATCACGAACACTATTATCATGTCTAGCACTGATATATCTATAATATATCTCGCAATTCCAAGTGTTAGCACAATCATAATTATGTTCATAATAATGTTTGGCATTGTTTTATAAACATATTGCTTAAATAACGAAACTGGTATGTATTTCATAAATACTGCATTCGAGCCATCCCTTGATATCGCTGTTGCTGAAACATATATTATCATTGAGAAAAACTGAATTGCTGCAAGTATTATGAAGAAGAACATCGACTTGTCTCCTTCGGTTATAACCGCTACATTTCTAATATTCTGCAATTCTTCTCCGCTAAAGCCAACTAGCACTATGCCCACAATTAATACTGGAAATAGCACAGCAGGCAAAATGCACTGCACAAGAAACACAGGGTTTCTAAACAATATTTTAAACTCTTTCGCAATATAGCTCCTAGCTATTGTTGTGTTTTTGCTATTCAAATTAACTTTTTTATTGCTCTTTTTTGTGCCACTGTATAAGTTTCCTATTAAACCTTTGAAATACAGCTTTTGCGCTAATAATACATAAAGTACATATGCTATGGCTGTAAAACCAATAAGCTTCAAGAATTCAATTAAACCGCCAACTATTGAGCTACTTAGTATAGCATCAATTGCATACTGTAATGTAGGGAAATAGCCTTTTATTAAATCTACCATACTGTTTGCTTGTGAAAGCATTTGTATCATTTGCTCGTCGGTAATTGTCTCCCCCTCTATTTTAGTTATGAAAACTGAGAAGGCAATAACTAATGCAATTACAA
>CALXSA010000048.1 GCA_944390995.1 uncultured Clostridia bacterium | reverse complement strand
GACCGTCCCCAACTGAAAAAAATTCACACAAATTTCACAATCCTACAAAATATACAATTTTTTCTACATTTGGTTAAAAATAATACAAATTTTTTTCTCTAATCTATTGAAAATAATTAAAATTATTGTTATGATTAATTCGGTCTATTTTACGACAAAATTTTAGTTAATAATAAATTATTTTACATTCTAAGTATAAAAACTAAGCAAGAAAATACAAAAAAATAGCGAATTCCATTAAGACAAGCAAGAAAGGATTTAAAATTAAAATGATAGAATTTAGAAATGTCAGCAAAAAATATGATACAGGAACAGAAGCAATTCATAACATTAGTTTTAAAATAAATAAAGGTGAATTTGCATTCTTAGTTGGTAGTTCAGGTTCAGGAAAATCAACCATTATAAAGTTAATTCTAAAAGAGGAAGAACCTACATCAGGTAACATAATCATAAATGGTAAAGACACAACATTTTTAAAGCCAAGTAGGGTACCATTTTTAAGAAGAAGTATGGGTATAGTTTTCCAAGACTTTAGGCTACTTCCAGATAAAACAGTTTATGAAAATGTTGCATTTGCAATGTATGTTGTAAAAGCTACACCTAAGCACATCAGAAGACAAGTACCTATGGTGCTTTCACTTGTTGGACTAGCTAATAAAGCAAAAGTTTATCCAAATGAGCTATCTGGTGGTGAACAACAAAGAGTAGCTTTAGCTAGAGCAATTGTAAATAATCCATCAATGCTTATTGCAGATGAGCCTACAGGAAACTTAGACCCAAATACTGCTTGGGATATAATGGAGCTATTAAATGATATAAATTTAAGGGGAACAACAGTAGTTGTAGCAACTCATGCTAAAGACATTGTAGATAAAATGAATAAAAGGGTTATAAGAATTGACCAAGGAAATATTGTAAGAGACGAAAAAGGTGGATATGATGAGGTATAATGTATTTAGTTATTTAATAAAAGAAGGATTTAAAAGCACCTTCAAACAAAAAAAGATGACAAGTGCATCAATAATTATAATGTGTGCTACAATGTTTATATTTGGACTTTTCTTTGTAATAGGAGAAAATGTAAATAGTGTAATAACACAATTAGAAAGTCAGCAAGGTATACAAATATTCATAGATGAAGATGCAACAAATGAAGAAATAGAATCGCTTGGAAATCAAATAAGAAACATTAATGGAGTAAATAGAGTTACATTTGTAAGTAAAGAAGATGCCTTAAATTCAATGAAAACAACACTTGGAGATGAAAGCTTATTTGAAGGTTGGGATGAAGAAAATCCATTTCCAGCATCATACTTTGTAACATTAACAGATCTTTCACTAAATGAACAAGTTCAATCAGAAGTTTTAGCACTAGATAATGTAGATGAAATTGCAAGTGAAAATACAACAATAAACAGATTAAGAGGATTAGCAAATGGCATACAAATAACAACAATAGTTATTTTAGCATTATTAATAATAATTTCAATATTCATAATTGCTTATACAATTAAATTAACAGTACACGCAAGAAGAAGAGAAATTTCAATCATGAAATATGTTGGAGCAACAAATAGTTTCATAAGAGGACCATTTATAGTAGAAGGTGTAATTATTGGAGTCATATCAGCAATTATTACATTAGTTATTTTAGGACTAGCATACAATGGCGTAATGGGAAGTATAGGTGAATCAGTTCTAATTCAAGAAATGGGCTTTGGACTACTTAGCTTCTCAGAAATGTTCTACTTAGTTTTGACAGTATATTTAGTATTAGGCGTAGGTATTGGTGTATTAGGAAGTGTAATCTCAATGAGAAAATACTTAAAGGTATAGTAATAAAGCAAACAAGAGATAAAAAATATACATACTTAAAATATTGCACAAATGCTTTAAAGGCAAAGATGTAAATTTGAAATATAGCACAAAAAAAGAAAAATTAATTTTTGGAGGAACCCATGAACAAAAAAATTATAACATTTATTGCTATAATATCACTACTTTTAGCATATACTAGTAATTGTATAGCTGCATCAATTAGTGAACTGAATGAACAAAAAGAGCAAGCACAAAATGAAAAAGACCAAGTCACCGAGCAAAGACAAAATGCAGAAAGTGAACTAGATACAATAAATGCACAAATTTCAAGTATCGAAGCTGAAATATTTAGCTTACAAAACCAATTAGATGAATTAAATTCTTCTATAACTCAAAAAGAACAAGAAATAGAAGAAAAGCAAGCGGAGCTAGATCATAAAGAAGACTTACTAAAAACTAGAATGGTTGCTATGTATAAAGGTGGAGGTACAACATATTTGGATGTACTTCTTGGCTCAAGCAACTACATAGAAATGTACACAAAATATAATGCTATTCAAACAATAGCAGAAAAAGATACAGAGCTTATTAATGAGGTATCTCAGCAAAAAGCAGATATAGAAAATCAAAAACAAGAACTTGAAAATAATAAAGCACAAGTTGAAAGTGTAAAAAGTGAGACAGATGCAAAAAATGCTGAACTTAAGGCTGCAAAAGTTGCTAAACAAAGCACAATAAGTCAATTATCAGCAGAAGAACAAGCTTTACAACAAAAAATAGAGGAATTTGAACAAGCAATAGAAAAAGCTCAACAAGAAATTGCAGATGCAACTCAAGGTGCGGGTGGATACGAAGGAGCTTTTACTGGAGGACGTTTTGAATGGCCTTTATCGTATAGTTATAATAGAATAACATCAATATTTGGCAATAGAACAGCACCTACAGCAGGAGCGTCAACAAACCATGGAGCAATAGATATAGGTGTAAGTTATGTTCCAGTATATGCACCAGCTAATGGAAAAGTAATATTAGCACAATGGGTTTCGGGATATGGAAATTACATAATGATAGACCATGGTAGTGGATACTATACAGCATTTGGACATTTATCACAGTTTACAGTATCTGTTGGCACAGTTGTTTCTACAGGTCAACAAATAGCAGTATCAGGAAACACTGGCATTAGTACAGGACCACACTTACATTATGAAGTTTATGTAGGTGGAAGGAGCAAAGGATACAGAGTTGATCCGTTGCAATGGACTAACCATCCAAGTTTGATTTATAGTTAATACCTTGGGTTGCAATATGGGATAAAATGTGATAAAACTTATGTCTACATAACATTAGATATATAACTTTTGTAAATTATCAAAAGTTATTGTAAAATGAAAACTAGAGGAGGCAAAAAGATTAATGAGAAATAAAATAGCTAGGACAATTACTGTGCTAATTTTAACTACTCTTATATTATCTTCGTGCCTCTATTTTGTTAGAGCAGCAGAAGATACAGCTACTTTAAGCGAGAACACAAATGAAACTTCAAATAATACAGTAAATTCATTGTCTTTAAACGAGCAAAAAGAGCAGGTTGAAGAAGAACTTACAAAAGCTGAAGAACAATTAACATATGTTCAAGAAGAACTAAGTGAAGCAGTTGTGCAACTTCAAGAAATGGATGACAAAATAAACGAATACCAAGCAACATTAGATCAAGTAAATAGTCAGTATGAAGAATTACAACAAAAGGTAGCAGAGTCAGAGGCACAGCTTCAAGAGGCGCAAGAAAAATATGATAAAAAACTTAATCTTTTAAAAAGCCGACTTGTTGCTATATACAAAAATGGAGAAACTAAATATTTAGATGTTTTAATGAACTCAAAGAGCATAATAGACTTTGTGTCAAAATATTATGCAATACAAAGAATAGCTGAGATCGACTCACAAACAATTGATGAATTAGAACAAACCAAACAAGAATTAGAAAAAATAAATAATGAACTAGAAGAAGACAAGGCTCAAATGAAAATAGCAAAAGTTGAAGCCGAGAAGCAAACCGTAGTACTTACAAATACAAGAACGGTATACGAAAATCAAAAAAATAGTTTGTCTGAAAGTGAAAAGCAATTAAATGCTCAAATAGAAACATACAAAAAACAGCAGGAAGAATTAGAAAATTTAATACAATATACCATAAATGGGTCAACATATGAACTAAAATATTCTGGTGGAGTAATGATTTGGCCAACTTTAGAAAGTTCATATATAACATCTCCATATGGCTCAAGACTTCATCCTATACAAGGTGTAATCAAAAATCACGATGGAATAGATATTGGTGGTTCTACGGGCGACCCAGTATATGCAGCAGCTGATGGAATAATAATATATTCAGCTTTTAATACTGGTGGATATGGCAATATGGTAATGATAGACCATGGATTAAATAGTGAAGGAGTAAAAATTGTTACTCTATATGCCCATGGAGATAAACTTTTAAAAAGCGTTGGTGAGACTGTTAAACAAGGTGACGTAATAATGGAAATGGGTTCAACAGGAAATTCAACAGGACCTCACGTTCACTTTGAAGTAAGAGAAAACGGTTCTCACGTTGATCCAAAAAATTATTTATCTGCTAGTTAATAAAGGAAAATATAGAAATACTTTCCGCTCGCTTGAATATTCAAAAACATTTATTAAAACTAAGAATAAGAAGCAGAGCTGTGAATTGTAGCAATTATAATGGAAGTTAGTTTTAATTGCAATTAAATAGAAATTTGATAGTTAACTTTGAAAGGAGAAATATGAATATAAACAAGAAAAAACAAGGCAATTCAATATATAAAACAATTATGACTATTATTGCTACTGCAATAATAACATCTATAGTAACTATAGTATGGATATATGGTAGTGCTGAGCTTAGTTCAACAGAAAGTGCCATAGGAAATGCAGCCAAATCTAGTAGTTTGTCAGCAAAACTATCTGTTATAAGAAATAAAATAGACCAAGAATACATAGGTGAAATAGACGAAAACGACTTAATAGACGGAGCAATTAAAGGATATGTATCAGGTTTAAATGATGAATATACAGAATATTTAACAGTAGATGAAATGTCAAGTTTTACAGAAGACATAGAAGGCGAATTTGTTGGAATAGGTGTATATATTACAAAAGATACAGAAAACAACACAATTTTAGTTTATGGAACAATACCAGATTCTCCAGCACAAGTAGCAGGGTTGAAAACAGGTGACATAATAACAAGCGTTGATGGAGTAGAATGTAATGGTGACGACTATGACACCATAACTAATAGCATAAAAGGAGTAGAAGGAACTAAAGTCACAATAGGTATTTTAAGAGATGGAGAAGAATTAAGCTTTGAAATAGAAAGAAAAACAGTAGAAGTAAAACACGTTACATCACAGAAGTTAGAAAACAATATAGGATATATTTACATTTCAAGTTTTGAAGGTGATGTATCATCTCAATTTGAAGAAGCATACAATGATTTAGCTAACCAAGGAATAACATCATTAATAATTGACATAAGAAATAATGGCGGTGGAATAGTAGATGAATCACTTGATATAGCAGAAATGATGACAGATAAAGGGCAAACCCTATTAATAGAATCAGACAAAAATGGTGAGGAAGAAGTTATAAAAGCTGAAGAAGATAAAACTATAACAATGCCTATAGTTCTTCTTGTAAATGAATATTCAGCAAGTGCATCAGAAATTTTAGCGGGCATATTAAAAGAAAATGTTGAAAACGCTACATTAATTGGTAATACAACATATGGTAAAGGTGTTATACAAACCTTATATCCATTAACAGACGGAAGTGGAATAAAAATAACAACAAATGAATATTTTACACCAAATCACAATACAATTAATAAAATAGGTGTAGAACCAGACATAAAAGTAGATGACTACTTATTCCTAGGAACATTGGACTTAGATAATGATACACAGATTAAAAGGGCAATGGAAGAGCTGTTACAATAAGTCGTTATAATTCACAGTTTAATTTTATTACTTAAGCTACAATATACATTCCTCCGCGTTTCCTTCGCGGTTCGCTTGCGCTCAGCGCTCGCACGCTCCAACTTTCGCTTCTATGATAAAGACACTAGTTTATTGAGCCTCAGTCAGCTCCGCTCGCTAAAATCTCTGGAATATATATTGTAGTTTTAAAAGACAATTAGCTGTGAATAGTAACAATAAGTCACAAAGTTTTTAATATTTTTTTAAAAAAACTGTTGACAATTTATAAAAATTTTAGTATACTAAGAAAGTCGAAAGACGAGGTCGCTTAGCTCAGCTGGGAGAGCATCTGCCTTACAAGCAGAGGGTCATAGGTTCGAGCCCTATAGCGACCACCACCTTTTATATGGCCCGGTAGTTCAGTTGGTTAGAACGCTAGCCTGTCACGCTAGAGGTCGACGGTTCGAGCCCGTTTCGGGTCGCCATATTAAAATAGTAAAAATCTCTGGTTTTTACTATTTAATATTATATAAGGCATAGTAATCATTTCTTTCATTAATTTGAATCTTTTAAATAATCATTAATAAATGCCTTGATAGCTCAGTCGGTAGAGCAAGGGACTGAAAATCCCTGTGTCAGTGGTTCGATTCCACTTCAAGGCACCATTAAATTAAAGCCTATATATACGCAAAAAGCCTATATATAGGCTTTTCATTTTACCTAAAAGGGTCTTAATTAAAAGGTGTCAAAAGGGACGCTCCTGTTTGACACAACCAGCAGAGTAGTAAAAAATTAACAACCCCTTGTAAAATCTAAATTAATAATATAAAATTAAATAAACAAATATATTACAAGGAGTAAACAATGGATAAAAAAGATGAAGAAGAACTAAGAGAATGGAAAGAAAAGAATTTAAATTATGTTGAAACTTATGGAGTAGACATATATGATGAAAATAAAAAGGGAAAAGAGACAACAAAAAAGATTGAAATAGCTAACAAGATTATCAAAATAATTCTAATAATTTTTGCTGTGCTAATTATTGTAGGAATAGCAGTTTTATTAGTATATCGTTGGAAAATAGTGCATGACATAGTAAATGGTGACATCGCTGACCCTTTAACAAATGTCTACAATATGGATATATAAAAAACTAAAAAAATAATGTATTCAATTATAGAAAAATTATTTTGGCTTCATTGTAAATTTGAAATTTGTGGCAAAAAGTGCTATAATTAACATAATTACTTTTAAAAAGAAAGGTTGTAAGACATCATGAGTTATGCAAAACGGATTAAGCTTGTTAGAAGAATGCTCTTAGTGGCATTGGTTTGCTTCATTATTTCTGGACGGTACATCGCAAAGGCGATGACTATGGATGTAGATACTTCAATCACCAGCAATACAGAGCAAAAAACTACAAGTGACTCGGTGCCAGAAATGACCAAAAGGACTTTCCCAGAGACGACTGCAGAAAGCGTAAACATAACTTATGCTACATCAGATGTAACAGGAGAGAATGTTTATGTAGAGCAAGAGTCAGAGGCAGTGGAAACTTCGGAAGATATTTCCACAAATGAGACTTTAAAAGTAGACAGCGATGAACAAACAGCATCTGAAAATGGTCAAAATGAAGGTACAATCTTCGAAGGCTATGGTGGTTATACAGCAGAAGATATCAGCTTACTCACTCGCATAACATATGCAGAAGCTGGTATATGCGGTGAAGAAGCTCGCCAAGCGGTAGCTGCCACAGTATTGGCTAGAAGCAAAGAGTGGGGGAAGACAATTGAAGAAACAATTTTTGCAGAAGACCAATTTACCCCAGCAATTGGTGGTCAAATCTATCGGATTACAAAAGATGAGCAAGTGGTTGTAACCGATGAAATGGCTGCTGAGTGCCTAAGTGCAGTGCACAAGGCAATTGACGAGGGCGCTGGATCGTATGTTACAGGAATGCTTGGAGGTGAGCCACTTTACTTCTTTGCACCTGAGGCAGTAAGCGAAGAAGAGCTTGCAGCAAGGGCAAGTGTTCCAGCAATGTGCCAAATCGATGGCACGGCATTCTACAGAGAAAGAGGATAATTCCCACCTTTCGAAACGAGCTGTCAGTATGTAAGAGTACTGCCAGCTCGTTTTTTGGCAAATTTAATAAAAACCCTTGACAAACAGCCTTTTAGTTTGTATAATATATAAGTGACTTAAGAAAGAGAAAATAATATAGATAAATACGCATAAGGAGGGATAAAAATGGCAC
>CALXSA010000047.1 GCA_944390995.1 uncultured Clostridia bacterium | reverse complement strand
ATTTCCTCACCATTATTCGGAATAACAGTTAGGCTATAATCTTCATATTTAATTTCCGATATTTCATTATTAATATATTCTTTAGCACTATTCAAATTTCTATTAAAGTCATACATGTATGCCAAAGCTGACAAAACGCTAAATATTAGCATAAGTAAAACAATATAACCTATTGTTCTACTTACTTTTTCAGCCGCAAGTATTTGGTAACCATCGAAATCAAAAATGCTAGTCTTTAATTTTTTTAAAAACGAAAGTTTTTCTTCCTTCAACCCTTTGTGCTCCCTTCGCTATATTTTTTCCACAGTCATTCCTTCTTTTGTATCTTTAAGCCTATATCCTTTTTCTTTTAATTCATCTCTAATCTTATCTGACAATTCCCAGTTTTTCTCTAATCTAGCTTGTTTTCTTTGCTCTAATAAATTCTTAATCTCCTCTGGAAGTTCAATCTCTTTTTGCTCTTTTAAATAGCCTTCTGAATTAGCTAAATCTAGCGCCAAAACCTTATCTAGTTCTACTAATAGCTCTGCAATCTTGCTAGACTTCCTTTCATTTCTAGCTATTTCCCATATAACACCCATTGCAAGCGGCATATTAAGGTCATCGTTTATTGCTTCTAAAAATCTGTTTTTGTATTCTTCTATTTCACTGTTCTCAACTTGCTCATTTCCTGCTTTATGCACCAAATAGCTTTCTCTTAGCCTATTCAAAGCTCTTTGTGAAGCCATAGCCCCATCAAATGTAAAATTAAGCTTTGTTCTATAATGAGCAGTGTAGCAAAAAAGTTTATATGCCAAAGGCTCTATGCCTTTTTCTTGTAGCTGAGAAATAGTATATACATTTCCCAAACTTTTAGACATCTTGCCACCATCAACTTGTAAAAACTCCACATGCATCCAAACTTTTGCAGGTATTTTTCCAAAAGCACCTTTGCTTTCTGCAATCTCATTCTCATGATGTGTTGGTATGTGGTCAACTCCGCCTGTATGAATGTCAAACACTTCTCCTAAGTATTTTCTAGACATTGCCGAGCACTCCAAATGCCAACCCGGATATGACAAGCCCCATGGGCTATCCCACTTCATTATATGGTTTTCCGGGGCCTTTATCCAAATTGCAAAATCATATGGGTTTCTTTTTTCCGGGTCTACATCAACCCTCGCACCCGCCATTTGCTCCTCTATATTTCTATTTGAAAGCACAGGATATTTATCAAGCTTAGAAACATCAAAATAAATTGCTGTACTTGTTTCGTATCCATAACCATTTTTCACAATTTCTTTTGCTAACTCAAGCATATCTGGTATATGGTCAGTTGCCTTTGCAATAATTTCCGGTTTCTCTATGTTAAGCTTTTTCATATCCTCGAAAAACACTTCTGTATAAAATTTTGCTATTTCATATGGGCTCTTGTTTTCTTTTCTTGCTGCCTTTTCCATTTTGTCTTCGCCCTCATCTGCATCTGATTCTAAGTGTCCCACATCAGTAATATTCATTACGTGTTTTAACTTATAGCCATTATACTCCAATGTTCTCCTCAAATTATCCATAAAAATGTAAGTCCTAAAATTGCCTATATGTGCATAGCTATACACAGTTGGGCCACAAGAGTAAATTCTAACCTCATCTCCATTAAGTGGAACAAAGTCTTCCTTTTGTTTTGTTAAAGTATTATAGAGTTTTATTGACACTAAAAGCCCCTCTCCTTTCATTTACACTTTAATTTTTATCCTAGCTTGTGCAAAAACTTAGCACAAGCTAGCTTAATTTTCTTAAGTTACTTCATTTACGTCCACAACATCATTTGGCTCATCTACAACCTCATTTTCTGCTGGTTCTTCATTTTCTATTGGCTCCTCTGGTTCTTCTTCAACAATTTCATTTACTGTTAAAGTAATATTATCACCTTTTTTCAATGTTTTTCCAGCTGCAACGCTTTGTTTTAATACTACTCCATTTGCTTTGCTTGGGTCGCTTTCATATATCACCTGTATATTCAAGCCACTAAGCGCTGCCTTTGCCTGTGCTTCTGTCTTTCCAACAACATTTGTAACTTTAACATTGTTCATTGTTTCTTCAGTATGCACATCGCAAAAATCTTTTATTTCTTGATATTTGTTTCCTGCACTTGTTTGCCAACTTGCATTAACTTCTTTTTCTGGTGTAGATAAATATGCTTTTTTCTTTGTTTCTGGACAATATTCAGTTGCAAGCTTTCCAGTTTCTGCGCATATCTCTACAACTTTGTGTCCATCACACTTACCAGGCACTGTACCAGAAACAAACTCCTCCGTATATGTTCTTGTACATTCAGCTGTAGCCGCTCTACCTGAATCCATACAAATCTTTGCTTTTACAATATTGTTTGGTTTCTTAAAGCTAGCCGACTCTAAGTCTTCATGAATGTCGGTCATTATTGCCGACCAAATATTCATGGCAGGGTTATACATTGAATAGAACGATATAACCTCTGGCTCATCATAACCAAACCAAGTTGCTGCTGCATAATATGGTGTAAAACCACAAAGCCATCTATCTTTCATATCATCTGTTGTACCTGTTTTAGCAGCAACATCCATTCCTGGAATGTCACATAAATATGCTGTACCATTAGTTCCTGTTACAGGTGACTCCAAAATGCTTGATAGAATATATGCATTTCCTTCTGACATAACTCGTTTAGTTTCTTGCTCAGGCTCTAGAATTAGTGTTCCATCTGCATCCTCCACTTTTGTATAGAATGTTGGCTCAATGTATTCTCCTCCATTTGCAATCATTGCATATGCTGCTGCCATTTGTAGTGGCGAAGCACCATGTGTAGTTCCTCCTAATGCCAATGACGGATAGTTGTCATCCTCATCAAATTGCGTCATTCCTATTTCGTTTAAAAATTCAATTCCTTTACTTACTCCAACATCAGTTAATATCTTAATATTAACTATATTAGATGAAACCTCAATTGCTTTTCTAACTGTTATTAGCCCTCTATAAGAGCCTCCTGCATTTCCAGGCGAATAATTTCCAAAATCTGTTCTTGAGTCATCATATACTGTTGCTGCTGTTATTACATTGTTTTCTAGTGCTGGGGCAACTGCAACTATCGGCTTTATTGAAGAACCCGTCTGTCTTCCTGCTCCATTATACATTGCTCTATTTAAACCGTATGTTGGCGAATCTTCTCCAAGACCTCCCATACAACCTACTACCTGACCATTTGAGTGGTCTATTATAACCATTCCTGATTGTGAATGAGCGCCTTTTTCAGCATCAGGGTTTGTTGCATCTTTAATATATTTATCTTTTAAATATTCTTCTTCCATTCTTTCTTGAATGTCTCTATCTCCAGTAGTATATATTTTATATCCATTGTTATATACTCTAGCCTCAGCATGTTCTCTATCTATGTCGTATTCTTCCATCATGTCCTCTACAACTTGGTCTATTGCTTCAACCTCTACAAAAGATAACTCTGATTTTTCAGTGAACTCACCTTGCTTGAATTTCAAACCCTCATCAACTTCTGCTACTGCTTCATCATATTCTTCCTGTGTTATAAATGGTACACCATTTTCATCTTCAACTTCTAACATTTTCTGTAAAACCAATTTTGTCTTATTATTTATAATCTCAGTTTTATCTTCCTCACCAAAAGGGTTGTAGTAGTTAGGTGAATCATTTATACCAGCCATAAAAGCAGCCTCTGCCAAACTTAGTTCTTTTGCGGATTTGTTAAAATAATATTTTGCTCCACTCTCCACACCGCAAACATTCTGTCCTCCGACAAATATTTCATTTAAGTATAGTTCTAAGATTTGGCTTTTAGATAGCATTTTTTCAACCTTGTATGCACGAGACCATTCTCTTATTTTTCTTGCAATGCTATCATCGTCATCTTCCTTTAAATTTTTAACAAGCTGTTGAGTTATAGTACTTCCACCAAAAGAAGACTTTCCACCATTGGCAATGTATGTAAAAATAGCTCCTGCCGTCCTGTATATGTCAATTCCACTATGTTTATAAAACCTCTCATCTTCTATTGCCACATATGCTTTTGGTATATATTCTCCCATTTCAGATAGTGGTATTACTTTTCTATTTTCCTCGCCTTTAATCTCATGCCATGCTTTCCCATCTTTGTCATATGTAATAGAATTCTGCATTTTTATTACCAAATCGTCTTCTGTCATATTCCAAGTGTCACCAAAGAAAAGTGCCGCAAATGCACCAATACCAATTAAGCACAAAAGAACAATTACAATCAAAATTATTTTAATTGCCAATCTAAGCTTTGGATGCTTTTTTTGTTTTTTGTCCTTCTTTTGCTTTGTCCCCTTGCCTTTTTGTCCTTGCTTCTTCTCTTTCTCCTCACTTGGTCCAGCTGTTTTTATAGTATATCTCTTAGTTTTATCATCCTCAATATCCATGAAAAACCTCCTGTTTTTTATTATGTTTTTACTATAATAAATATTATACAAAAATTTACTTACTTATTATATAATATAATCAAAAAAAAGAAAAGCTTTTTCATAAGCTTTTCACAATTTTTTTAATCTTACAACAAATCTTTCATGTTTTTCATGAATATGAAGCCCTCAATTAAGTCCATAATTGCATATACTAAAATTATTACTCCTAGAGTAACGATTAATGCTCCTGGATAAAATGTTACATATAAGCCACCAATTACCATAAGTACTGATAGCACTAGCATAAATGCCCATACTTTGTCGTTTACTTCCTTTAATTTGAATGACAAACTAAATCTTGTAAAGCCACTGTAAATTATCCATATACCAATCATTATTCTGAAAATGCTCTCAATTGTGCTACTGTAAACAATTGTAACTAAACCTAAAATTACAGCAACCAAGCCCCAAGAAATATCATTGGTAAATAAAGTAGAGTTTCCTTTTGCTATAAAATAGTTTGCAATTTTAATAATACCTATTACTATAAAAATTACTCCAAGTATTGTAGATATAAACTGCATAGTTGTGTCTGGGTTAAATATCATAATTAAGCCTAAAATAGCCAAAATTACTGATGTTAGAATTGAAGTCCAACCCGCTTTTTTTAAAAAATTCTCCATTTTACACTCCTCCTATTCTATTTTATGTACTGCATTTATTTTAGCCAAAAACTATTATAATTAGTCCCTAGGTTTGCATGCATTCTTATCTATGCAAACCTAGAAACCTGCCCATTAAGCTGTTGTCGCCTTGCTACTTGTACTTACTCTTTTAGGTGCTCCCGTTTTAGCCTTTTTGCTAACTTCCTTGTTATTATTAATTATAATTTTTGGAGCCTCGCCCTTCTCAACAGTTTCCTTTGTAATAATGCACTTCTCTATCTTAGGGTTTGAAGGTATTTCAAACATTATATCCCTCATAATCTCCTCAATAATAGAACGCAAGCCTCTGGCCCCAGTCTTTCTTTCTATTGCCTTGTCTACAATTAAGCCCAACGCCTCATCTTCAAACTCAAGCTCAACATCGTCCATTGCAAACAACTTCTTATACTGCTTAACCAAAGCATTCTTTGGCTTTGTAACAATATCAATTAAAGCATCTCTGTCTAACTCCTCTAGAGTTGCAATAATTGGCAAACGTCCAACAAACTCTGGAATTAGCCCAAACTTTAATAAATCTTGTGGCAATAATTCTTTAAACACTTTGTACTTGTCAATATCTTTGTTACTATCTATTACAGCACCAAAACCAATTGACTTCTTTCCAATTCTATCTTTTACTATTTTTTCCAAACCTTCAAAAGCACCGCCACATATAAACAATATATTAGAAGTATCAATTTGTATAAACTCTTGATGAGGATGCTTTCTTCCACCTTGAGGTGGTACAGATGCAATAGTTCCCTCAACAATCTTAAGAAGCGCTTGTTGCACGCCCTCACCGCTAACATCTCTTGTGATTGAAGGGTTCTCAGACTTTCTAGAAATCTTGTCTATCTCATCAATATAAATAATTCCTCTTTCGGCCTTCTCCACATCATAATCAGCAGCCTGAATTAGCTTAAGCAAGATATTTTCAACATCCTCTCCAACATATCCAGCCTCAGTAAGAGTTGTAGCATCTGCTATTGCAAATGGCACCTTCAAAATTTTAGCCAATGTCTGAGCCAAAAGTGTTTTTCCGCATCCAGTAGGACCTAGAAGCAACACATTGCTCTTTTGAAGCTCAACATCGTCCTTATCCTCTTTACTATTAATACGTTTATAATGATTATAAACAGCAACCGCCAAAGTCCTTTTAGCCTCATCTTGCCCTATAACATAATTATCTAAAATTTCCTTAATCTCAGCTGGACTAGGCAAATCATTTTTGCCGCCAATCCTATAAGTCATCTCTGTATCTTCGTACAAATCTTCCTCCACAATATTTGCACACACCCTTATGCACTCACTACAAATGTACACTCCAGGACCAGCAATAATTCTATCAACCTCATCTTGTGACTTACCACAAAACGAACATACTACATTATTTCTTTGTCTGTTAGCCATTTTCCCATTCCTCTCAATTTCTATACTAATTTTAAAAAATCAAACGTGGTATCGTCCACCGCCAATATACTAAACGAAGCAAACGTGGTATATTGCTAGGAAAACAAGTAAAAATTTTTGAGATAGTACGAGTTGTACATCGAAAAAATTTTTATGAAGTTTGACAACGCAAGATGCCACGTTTCATTCGTTTACGCACGTTTATCCATAATACCATCAATAAGCCCATACTCCAACGCCTCCTGCGCCGTCATATAATTGTCTCTCTCAGTATCTTTCATAATCACATCTAAAGGCTGACCAGTCCTATCACTTAACAATTTATTTAATTTCTCTCTAGTCTTAACCATATGGTCTGCATGAATTTTTATTTCTGTTGTTTGTCCTGATAAGCCTCCACCAGCTATTAATGGCTGATGTATTAATATTTCTGCATTTGGTGTTGCAAATCTTTTTCCTTTTTCGCCTGATGCTAAAAGTACTGCTCCCATGCTTGCTGCCATTCCTATGCAGATTGTTGAAACTGGGCATTTGATATAGTTCATTGTGTCTACAATTCCCATTCCGTCTGTAATTGAGCCACCAGGGCTATTTATATATAAATTAATTTCTCTATCTGGGTCTTCAGACTCCAAGAATAATAATTGTGCTATTACTAAGCTTGCAGATGTTTGGTTCACATCTTCCCCTAGAAAAATAATTCTATCCTTTAATAATCTTGAAAAAATATCGTATGACCTTTCTCCTTTTGCTGTTTGCTCTATAACGTATGGTACTAAGCTGTTTCTTTCCATAAAAAATTCCTCCCTTTAATAATTCTAACATATTTTATGTTCAAAAGTATAAAAAGTTAGCGGTAAAATCAAAGAACATTAAATCTATTTTCCCCCTAACTTTCTATTTATTATTTTATTTTAGCATTTTTTACAATAAAGTCTATTGCCTTCTCTGTTTTTACGTTTTCTGCTATGTAATCTTGCAATTGTGCATTCTCCAAAAGTTCTTCTTCTTTTCTACCATATCGTGTTGCCATTTCTTTTATTTTGTCTGTAACTTCGTCTGGGTTAGCTTCAATTTTCTCTGCTTTTACTATAGCCTCTAAAACCAATCTTGATTTAACAGATTTTTCTGCTTGTTCTTTAAATTCTTTTCTTACATCTTCCTCTGTTTTTCCCATTATTTGAAGATATTGAGTTAAATTCAAACCTTGATATTGTAGTCTGTGTTCCATATCATGAAGCATGTTGTCTATTTCCATTTCAATCATGCCATTTGGAATATCTATTGGTGTATTATCACAAACTGTTTTTATTGCTTCTTCCTCTGTCTCATATTTTGCCTTATCTGTATTTTGTGTATCTAGTCTTTCTTTTATACTATTTTTTAACTCATCTAATGTATCAAACTCGCTAACATCTTTTGCGAATTCATCATCCATTTTTGGCAATTCTTTTTTCTTTATTTCATGTAATTTTACTTTAAATACTGCATCTTTTCCTGCTAAGTCTTTTGAGAAATAGTCGTCAGGGAATTTTACTTTTATATCTTTTTCCTCATCAATTTTCATTCCTATAATTTGGTCTTCAAAACCAGGAATAAAAGTATTGCTTCCTATTGTTAATTCATGGTTTTCAGAAGTACCGCCTTCGAATTTTACTCCATCAACACTTCCCTCAAAGTCTATTGTTGTAATGTCTCCATTCTCAACTGGTCTATCCTCTACAGTAACAAGTCTTGCATTTCTTTCTGCCATATGTCCTAATTCATGTTCTATATCTTTGTCAGATGTAGTATACTCAATTTTCTTAATTTCTATACCTTTATATTTTCCAAGTTCAACTTCAGGTTTTGTTTCTACTGTAGCAGTAAAAATCAGCTTTTTTCCTTTTTCCATTTGGACTATATCTATGTTTGGTCTGCTAACAGCTTCAACCTTGTTTTCTCTTATAGCCTCATCATATATTTCTGGAACTAGCTCATTGAAAGCATCCTCATAAAAAGTTGCAGCTCCGTATTGTCTCTCTACTAACTGGAATGGAGCTTTTCCTTTTCTAAATCCAGGTATATTGAAATATTT
>CALXSA010000046.1 GCA_944390995.1 uncultured Clostridia bacterium | reverse complement strand
AGGTCTCGCAGCGAAAAAAATTTCGTTTTGGGGACAGGTCTCGCAGCGAAAAAAATTTCGTTTTGGGGACAGGTCTCACAGCGAAAAAAATTTCGTTTTGGGGACAGGTCTCGCAGCAGAAAAAAGGCGAAAGCATTTAAGCTTCGCCTAAAATTATTTTCAACTCCTCATGCCTCTTAACCTTTTGTGTAGTAGTCTTAATAAGCGGAGTTTCTGTAAGTATTAATTCTCGAATATATTTATAAGCAGGCATCTTGTGATTTACATTTTCCTTAATGTCCGCCCAAACCGTATCGTGCAATTCCTCTTTTGACGTATTAGGGAACATATCTGAAACAACCTCAGGGTTATACACAATTTTTGCACATATCTTGTAATCTCCGTCATCTAAAGGCCTTCCAAACACTATACTTTCGGAAACATAAGGCAATTTGTTAATTAATATTTCCAATTCTTCTGGAAAAATATTTTTTCCATTTTTAAGTACAATAACGTCTTTTTTTCTTCCAGTGATAAATAGAAAACCATCTTTGTCAAAATATCCTAAATCGCCAGTATAAAACCAGTCGTTTTTCAAGACTTCTTTTGTAGCTTCAGGGTTGTCCACATATCCAAGCATAACAGTTGGAGACTGAACAGCGATTTCGCCAACGCCGTCCTTATCTGGGTTATCTATTTTTACATTAATACCAGGCAAAGGAAAACCAACTGAGCCACATCTCTTGAATTTGTCATTCTCGCCAGCAACAACAGGCGAAGTCTCTGTTAAGCCATAGCCTTGCAAAAGATTAATTCCTAAATCTAGGAAACCTTGAATTGCATCTCTGCTCATTGCAGCACCGCCAGCAATTAGAATTCTAAGTTTTCCACCCAAATTATCCAAAACCTGTTTAAAAACTTTTCTACGAATGTCAATTCCAACTTTTAACAAACCATTGCAAAACTTAGACATGTTATCAACCAACTTTGCTTTGCCTTGCTCCTCAATGCCCTTCTTAATCTTTTTGTACATAATCTCAAGCATCAAAGGCACGCAAACAAAACCAGTAACCTTAAACTCAGCAAGGTTTTTCTGAACATATTTTATACCATCGCAAAAAGCAACAGTAATTCCCGAAAAAGTGCCATAAAGAAAAGTACAAGTCGATTCAAAAGTATGGTGCAAAGGCAAGAAAGATAAAAATGTATCTTCTTTTCTAATATCAGTCATTTGTGCTAAAGAATAAATATCCTCACATATATTTGACTGAGAAAGAGCAACTGCTTTCGAAATTGACGTAGTACCAGAGGTGAAAAGCATAACCGACATTTCCTCATTGTTCACTTTGGCATTATCATAGCGAGTGTCACCGCTGTTAATTAGTGAATTTCCTGTTTCAATAAGCTCAGAATAACTTTCAAATTCTTTTAGCTCATCCATACTAATAAAATGAGATAATTTTGAAGATTTCTCGTTCTTCAATTTAGTAAAAGCCTCAGCATATTTTTGGTCAAAAATTACAGCCTCAGCCTCACTTCTAATAATTAGGTCAATAAGCTCGTTTTCGGGTAAAGCTCTGTCCAAAGGAACAACTACCATATCTGAAGTAGTAATTGCCAGATAACTAACACACCACTCGTATCTATTTGGAGCGATGATTGCCACTCTTTTCTTAGACAAGCCAAGATTTATAAGAGCTGTTCCGAGAGCCTTGATGTCGTTTACAAATTGCGCATAAGTGATTTTTATATGTTCTGTAGACTGCGGAGTTTTCTTGTATTCAAAGGCAACCTTGTCTGAATATAGAGCCACATATCTATCAACCAACTCTCTGAAGTTGTTTATTTTATCAGCATTGTACAACTTACTTTTATATTTCACAACTACACATCCTTCCATTTGAATTATGAATATATTTTACAATAAATGGGAAATATATTCAAGGAAAATTTTGGAAATTTCACAAGCAGAAAAAATTTTCAAAAAGTATCCTCTTTTTATAGAAAAATTTCCCATTCCTACTTGAAATTGGCGAAATTTATGATATAATAGATATGTCAAAAATAAAAGCCGTTGAAAAAGCAAAGTAGGTTTAAGGAGAAATATTTCAAGAGAAGTAGGCCGAGGCTGGAAGCTTACTAATATTTATTAAACTGAAATTTCACTTTTGAGGTTCTTTTCTGAAAGCGGAGTAGGGAAAGACGGGAAGCCCGTTACAGCAGAATGAGGTTAATTATTGCAATTAATAAAATTAGGTGGTACCACGATATAACAGCTAGTCGTCCTATGTGTTTTAGGGAGATTAGCTTTTTTGTTTGAGTTGTAGAATAAAAATGTAAAGGTGTTAATGAATTTGAATTTTTACATTTAAAGTAAAAAACAAGTAAAACAAAAAAGATGGTTAAACCACTTGCAAAAAGAGATAAAGGAGGAAGATTATGCAAGAGCAGATTAGCAAAATTAGAGAGGTGGCTGTTGAACAAATTGAAAAGGCCGCTGATGCAAAAGAATTGGAGGAGCTAAGGGTTAAGTACTTAGGAAAAAAAGGAGAGCTTACCGCTATTTTAAGAGGTATGGGAGGACTAACTCCAGAGGAGAGACCTATTATTGGTAGTAAGGTTAATGAGGCCAGGGATGAGATTGAGAAATTGATTAAAACAAGAGAAAATGAGTTTGAAAAGCAAGAGCTTGAGAGAAAACTTAAAAATGAGAGAATTGATATTACACTTCCTAGCACAAAGGTGAAAAGGGGTAGCAAGCATCCTTTAAATAGAATAATTGAGGAAGTAGAGGACTTATTTGTTTCTATGGGATATGATGTTGTAACAGGTCCAGAGCTTGAGACAGATGAGTATTGTTTTGAGAGGTTAAATCTTCCAAAGGGTCACCCTGCAAGGGATATGCAAGATAGTTTTTACATTACTTCTGAGTATTTGCTAAGAACACAAACTTCTGCTGTTCAGGCAAGAACAATGATGGATAACAAGGAGAAGACACCAATTAGAGTTATTTGTCCTGGTAAGACGTACAGGAGAGATGATGACGCAACACATTCACATCAATTTAGCCAAGTAGAAGGACTTTTAATAGATAAAAACATTTCTCTAGCAGACTTAAAGGGAACATTAGAGGTGTTTGTTAGAAAAATGCTTGGGGAGAATTTAGAGCTTCGTTTTAGACCAAGTTATTTCCCATTTACAGAGCCATCTTATGAGGTGGATGTAAGTTGCTTTAAGTGTGGCGGCAAGGGCTGCAATTTGTGCAAACAAACTGGATGGATAGAGGTACTAGGTTCAGGCATGGTGCATCCACATGTGCTCGAAATGAACGGCTATGACCCAGAAGTTTACGGTGGTTTTGCTTTCGGAACTGGTTTGGACAGATTGGCAATGTTCAAGTACGGAATTACAGATATTAGGTTGCTATATCAAAATGATATAAGGTTCTTAAGCCAGTTTGACAGGTTAGATAGATAAGAATTTTCGTCTACAGGTAAAAGCAGTAATTACTTGGGGCGAGGTTTAACAAATAAAGTAAAGGTTATGGATAATGAGAACGAGTGCTTAGAAGAACTGGCGTATCTGTTAACCAAAAAAGAAAGAGGGTAAGTAAAAAATGAAATTGAGTACAAATTTTGTGAAAGACTATGTGGATATAGATGTAGATGTTAAAACTCTTGCTGAAGACATGACAAATGTTGGCAACGAGTATGACGAGGCAGGCAAACTATTAAATGCTACTAAGCTTGTTATTGGCGAAGTGCTAGAGTGCGAGGAACACCCAGACTCAGACCACTTGCATGTGTGCAAAGTTAATGTGGGAAATGAGGTTCTAAATATTGTATGTGGAGCGCCAAATGTTAGAAAAGGCTTAAAGGTTATTGTTGCACTAGATGGTGCGGAATTGCCTAGTGGAACAATAAAAAGAGGAGTTATAAGAGGGCAGGAATCAAATGGAATGCTTTGCTCTATGTTAGAACTAGGTTTGGAGCACAAGTTCGCAGACGATGTAGACAAAACAGGAATTCATGAATTGCCTTTGGATGCACCGATTGGCGAAGACCCAATAAAATACATGGGAATGGACGATGAGGTAATCGACTTTGACCTAACAGCCAACAGAGGTGACCTACTTAGCATTCTTGGAATGGCTTACGAGATTGGCGCAATATATGATAAAAAGGTAAAAGACATTGACCTAACTCATGGAGAGAACAAAGAGGATATAAACAACGATTTCAAAGTTGAGGTTAATACAGAGAATTGCTCAATTTTCTTGGCAAAAAGAGTTGAGAACATTAAAATAGCAGAGAGCCCAGCGTTTATAAAAAGCAGACTTATTGCGTCTGGAATTAGACCTATCAACAATGTTGTTGATATTAGTAACTATGTAATGCTAGAAACTGGCCAACCACTTCATTTCTACGATGCAGACACATTAAAGGGCAAAATTGAAGTAAGAATGGCAAGCAATGGCGAAAAGCTATTTACTTTAGATGGAAAAGAGAGAACTTTGTCAGATGAGGACATTGTTATTTCTGATGGAGAAAGGGCAATTGGCTTAGCCGGCGTAATGGGTGGCTTAGACACAGAGATTACTGATAACACAAAAAATGTTTTAATAGAAGCAGCTATATTTGATGGAGTGAAGATTAGAAAAACTTCAAAACAGATATTAAGAAGTGAGGCAAGTTCGAGATTTGAAAAAGGGCTTGATCCAAACAGAACATATATGGCAATAGAAAGAGCATGCAAATTGCTTGAGGAATATGCAGAAGGAGAAGTCGTTGGTGGCATTGCGAAATATGATAAGTCTGATAGGGCAAACAGAGACATAGAAATTACTTTCAAGAAAATTAATGATGTGCTTGGAATGAATATTCCTAAAAAAGATGTATTGGATGTATTCAGAAGATTAGACTTCGGAATTGTAATTAATGGGGAGAGTAGCAATTTTGCAGAAACAGAGGAGCAACTAAAAAATATAGAAAGCATTGTTGTTTCAGTGCCTAGAAGAAGGGGAGACATCTCTATAAAAGAGGACCTAATTGAAGAAGTTGGGCGTATTTACGGAGTGAACAATATTGTAGGTAAACTTCCTGAAATGCCTATGAAAGCTGGAAGTTATGACAAGGTAACAAGAGGAATTAGAAACAAACTTATTGACTTAGGACTAAACGAAACTCTAACATATATTTTAGTAAATGACAAAGAAGCAAAACACTTTACTAAAGATGATACAGAGATTGTTAGTTTATTAGACCCAATGACTGAGGAGCGAAACACATTAAGGCACAGCATTTTGCCATCTCTTTTGAAAGTGTATGAGTACAACAAAGCAAGAAGCAACAAAGATATTTCTGTATTTGAAATAGGAAAAGCATTCTACAAAAAAGGCGAAGAATATGGGGAAAACAACAAAGTTGCAGCACTTATATCAGGAGATTTTTACTTAGGTGTTGACAATAAAAAACAAGCCGACTTCTATATTCTAAAAGGATTGGCAGAGGAATTGCTTGACTATCTAGGATATGCAAACAGATACAGCTTTGTAATAAAGGAAGACAAAATGCCAGAAGAATTACACCCAGGGCAATCTGCACTAATCTCAGTAAATAACGACATTGTAGGAATAATAGGCAGAGTTCACCCGAACTTAGAGAAGGACAATGTATTTGTATTTGAAATTGACCTAGACAAATTGCTAGACAAAAAAGTTGGAAAAATGAAATACAAAGAATTTTCTAAATTCCCAAGCATAAAGAAAGACCTAGCCGTTGTAGTAGACAAAGATATAAGCTCAGAAGAAATTGGCACATGGATAAAGAAAGCAGCTGGTTCAAGCTTGAGCAACATAGACGTGTTCGACGTATACACAGGCAAGGGAATTGAGGAGAACAAAAAGAGCATTGCATATTCTCTAACATTTGAAAAGATGGATAGGACTTTAACAGATGAGGAGATAAACGAGAGCTTGGAGAAGGTTGTAGAGGTACTGGAGAAGAAGCTTGGTGCTACTTTGAGAGCGTAGAAATAATTACAATTTTGGCGTTGTTGAGCTACGCTACGAAAGTCCTCAGCGTACACAAAGTACGCCTCCGGCTTTCTTGCTTGCTCGCCTAGCCAAAATTTAATTCTTTCTACGCTAGAAAGAAAAGAAAGTAATTTGGCGTTGTTAAACTGCGCTACAAAAGTCCTTTGGCGTACTCAAAGTACGCTTCCGGCTTTCTTGCTTGTTTGCCTAGCCAAAAACAATTATCTTTCAAACATAAGTGTAAGCCGAAATTTTAATTATATAAAGGGATGAGAGAAATGGCGAGAAATAGAAGAAACATAAGACGAAAAAGTATTAAAGAATATATGAATATGAAAACATTTTTGATAATTGTAGGAATTTTAGTTGCAATTATTGTAGTAAGCATTGGAATTAACGGAACTAGACTATATTTTGACAGAAAAGAGATTGCCAAGCAGCAAGAGGAAATAAGGCAGCAGTCAGAGGAAATTTTTTCTCAAATTACTGACAATATAAATCAGGCAAACCAAAATATATCGGAATCGGATGTATTAATAAAGATGTCTGCGGTAGGAGATATTTTGTGTAGCCAGGAAATGCTTGACGATGCATATAATGAGCAAACAAAGTCATACAATTTCTCTCACATGTTTAACAGAGTCTCAGGCTTTATTGATGAAGCAGACGTTGTAATGGGAACAATGGAAACAGGCATCACAGACAGCAAAGAATACAATAGTCAGAATGCGCCAATAGAGTTTGCACAAGCTGTGAAAAATTCTGGTGTAAACTTGGTGACTATTGCACATAATCACAGCCTAGACAATGGAGTAGATGGTTTGTCTGAAACTCAAAAAAACTTGGAAAAGCTAGACTATTCCGTAATTGGAAGCCAGATTGATACTGCAAATTCTGTGGAAATAAGGGAAGTGAAAGGTGCAAAAATTGCATTTTTAAGCTATACATGTTTTATGGATAATGAGCAAGCAAAAGACAAGGAAGAATTAAACTGCGTAAACATGTACAGTGAGGAAAAAGCATTAGAAGACATTGAATATGCTAAAGAAAATGGCGCAGAATATATATGCGTTATGATACACTGGGGAGACGCAATTACAGAGACAGTAAATAGCGAGCAAAAAGAAATTGCAGACTTTTTAGTGGAAAATGATGTGGATTTGATATTGGGAGCGCACCCATCTGTAGTGCAACCAATGGAAGTAAGAAAAAATAAAGATGGAGACAATGTTTTCATTGCATATTCAATAGGAACATATATTTCAACATTAAGTTCAGAAGATGCTAGAACAGAGCTTGTTTTAAATATAGAACTAAGAAAAAGCGGAATTGACGGAAAAGTTACATTAAACAAAGTAAATTACACACCAATATATATGCTCGACAATGGTGCAGATGCTAAGGACAGGTTTGAGCTAATAGACATGAAAGGAACTGTAACATCGTATTCATTAGGAAGTACGAATTTGGTTTCAAGAGAGACATACGATAAGTTGGTTAGTGCGCTAAATAGGTTGAACGGTTTGTTTGGCGGAGATGCAGCTTAGAAAGGAAATTACAATTTGGGCATTGTTAAATGTATGCTGTACAAGGCCTCAGCGTACGTGAAGTATAGTGTAAAAGAAAGGAAAGCAAAAAATGAAAGTAGGGTTCGTATCACTAGGATGTAGCAAGAATTTAGTAGACACGGAAAAAACAATAGGGATTTTTAAAGCAGAAAAATACGAGATAGTAAACAAGCCGGAAGAAGCGGAAATTATTGTAATAAATACTTGTGGCTTTATTGAGCCTGCAAAAGAGGAAGCAATAAACACCATTCTAGAAATGGCAGAATACAAAAAGAAAAAATGCAAGTATTTAATTGTAATGGGCTGTTTAGTAGAAAGGTACAAAGAAGAATTAATAAAAGCACTTCCTGAGGTAGACCTGTTTATAAAATATAGTGAATATAATACGTTGTGGGAGCAGATTACAGAGCGATTAGGCTTAAATGCCAACTGCTCATCAAAGAAAATAGATATGAGCTCAGATAAGGAAAGCAATACAAATGTCGAGGGAAAAATTATTTCAACTTGCAAAGAATTAAATGCAAAATGTAAGTACTATGAATTCGACAAAATTGAGGAAAGAGTTGTTTCAACAGGAGACAACTTTGCATACTTAAAAATTGCAGACGGCTGTAGCAACAGATGTACATATTGTGCAATTCCATACATAAGGGGGCCACAAGTAAGCAGAAGGATGGAAGACATACTAAAAGAGGCAGAAAAACTGGTGGATGGCGGATACAAAGAATTAATCTTAATAGCCCAAGACACAACCAAATATGGGATAGATATATATGGAAAGCCAAGATTAGCAGAGCTTTTGCAAGAATTGTGCGAAATAGACGGGCTTTACTGGATAAGATTTCTATATGCATACCCAGAAACAATAGACGACGAATTAATAAAAGTAGTAAAAGAAAACAAAAAAATATGCAAATACTTTGACATACCAATACAGCACATCTCAGACACAGTGCTTAAAAGAATGAACAGACAAAGTGACGGGAAATCAATACGAAAATTAATACAAAAACTAAGAAACGAAATTCCAGAAGTAGTTATAAGAACAACAGTGATGGTGGGCTTCCCAGGAGAAACGAAGGAAGACTTCGACGAATTATATGCATTTCTAAAAGAAGCAAAATTCGATAAATTAGGCTGCTTTGCATACTCAAAAGAAGACGGAACACCAGCAGCTAGAATAAAAGAGCAAGTACACCCAATGACAAAGAAAAGCAGATACAACAAAATAATGAGCTTGCAAAAAGAAATATCGAAAGAAAACTTGCAAAAACAAATAGGAAAAAAAGTAGAAATATTGATTGAAGACAAAGCATTTGACGGAAAAACATACATAGGCAGAACAAGCTTTGATGTTCCAGAAATTGACGGAGTTGTATACTTAAGACAAGCCAAGGAGAAAACAGGAACAAGTGAGCAAGCAAATACTAAAGCAGACAGCGAAGTGGAACAAAATAATCTTATACAAGTAGGAGACTTTGTACAAGCTACAGTAGTCGATGTTAGCGACTACGACCTAATATGTGAGCTAGAGTAAAAGCTGTTTTTGGGGACGGAGGAAAAAACATACAATTTTAACAAATTTTAAAAAACTACTTGTCAAATAAATGCTGATAGTATAAAATAGGCATGTAGAAAAAGAGAAAGAGAGGGAGAACGAAGGAAGATGAGAGAGAGACAAAACGCTAAAAGCCTTGGCGCTGTACACACACACACACACACACACACACACACACACAAATCCTTATTCAATGGAAAAATTTGGCCATTCAAAGATGTTATGTCAACAAAGCAGATTTGTTGGACAGTCTGGAGAGAGAGCAATGTTTAGCTAAAACAGGGCGTGTTTTTTGTACTCAAAAATTAGAAAAAACTGGAAAAATATTTAACATAAAATCTCGGCTATTTGGAAATGACACAAGCATTTTAGGTAATAGCCGAGCCTTTTGTACAACAAAAATGCACCTAAAAATAAGTGCAAAATAATATTCACAAAATATTCCGCTCCATCTTGCTGGTAGACATATTTTGTCCGCTCCATGTTTTCGCGTAAAAAATATGTCTACCACGTGGAGCTAGAAAGACACATTATTAAGTA
>CALXSA010000045.1 GCA_944390995.1 uncultured Clostridia bacterium | reverse complement strand
GGTAGTCTTTGCGAGTTGTGCAAGGAGAAAGTCTAGGACTTTCGGGAACAATTAAGAAATCTCCCCCTCTTTTGCACAAGAAGGCACCTAGAACACCAATACAGTAGCGTTTCAGTGCTACTGTGTTTTTTCCCTCTTGTGCAAGCCATCGGAAATTGCTTTATCTAAAACCTATAAGGAGACCAGCACAAAACGTCGGTCTCCTACTTGTTTTATTTCTAGTGCATGTGGTATAATAGTTGCAAATGTTGGGTTAGAATTCTAACTGTAAGCATATGGCAAAAAGTTGTTTTTTGGCTCCGTCCCTAAAAACAGCTTTAAACAAAAATAGAACAGGGTGGAATATGATAGCAGAGGTTATTATACAGAGTAATGTTAAAAACTTAAATAGAATATTCGATTACAAAATTCCGGCTGAGTATGAGGAAAAGGGAATGCAGCTTGTTGGGGCGAGGGTTTTGGTTCCGTTTGGCAGGATGAAGGCACTGGAGGAGGGCTTTATTGTAAATGTAAAGCAGACTACAGAGTATGAGGTTAAAGAGATTGCGAGGATAGAGAGCATATACCTTACTCAGCAGGAGCTTGAGCTTGCGAAGTGGATGGCGAAAAGGTATTTTTGCAATGTTGCAGATTGCATTAAGCTTATGCTTCCTCCGGGGACTACGAGCAAGGTTCAAAAAAACAGAGTGAAGGACAAGAGTGTTAATTTTGTTTCACTGGCGAAACAGCCAGATGAGATTGAGTTTGATATTGAGACTGGAAAGGTTAAGTCAGATAAGCAGGTGCGAACTCTTAGGTTTTTGCTTGATAATGGAGATGCTCTAGTGTCTGATATTGAGATGTTTGCAGATAGTTCAAGGGCGGTTGTAAATACTTTATGCAAAAATGGCTATACTGAAATGGTTGATAAGAAGGTTGAGAGAGACCCTTTCCTTAGCAAGGACATTGAGAGGACGGAAAAGCTAGAGCTGACTGATGAGCAGAGCAATGCTTTTACGCAAATTAGTGATGCTATGGACGAGATGCTTTTTTCGGAGTTTTTAATTTATGGTGTTACTGGCTCACGGAAAGACAGAAATTTATTTACAGTTAATAGAAAAGGCACTAAAAGAACACAAAACAAGTATATTATTAGTACCAGAAATATCGCTAACACCTCAAACTGTAAATAGGTTTATCGCCAGGTTTGGCAAGGAGAAAATTGCGGTGCTTCACAGCAAGTTGTCAATTGGAGAGAGGTTTGACCAATGGCACAAAATAAAGGAAGGCAAGGCGGAGATAGTTATTGGCGCACGTTCTGCAATTTTTGCTCCTGTGCAAAATTTAGGCCTAGTTATAATTGATGAGGAGCATGACAGCTCATACAAGTCGGAAATGACGCCAAGGTATGATGCAAAAGAGGTTGTCAGGTTTATTGCGAGGGAGAACAATGTTCCATTGGTATTGGGAAGTGCTACTCCAGATTTAGAGACTTATTACAGGGCAAAGAATGACGAAATTGTTATGCTGGAGCTAAAAAATAGGGCTAACAACGCGACGCTTCCTGACATAGAGGTAATAGACTTAAGAGGGGAACTTGCAAAAGGGAACAAGTCCATGATAAGCACTAGGCTATATGAGGAGATTGAGAAGAATTTAAAAGATAAAAAACAAACTATACTTTACTTGAACAGGCGTGGCTTTTCAACCTTTGTAATGTGCAGGAATTGTGGATATACAGTAAAATGCAAGAATTGCAATGTGAACTTGACCTACCATTACAATGCAAATAAATTAAAATGCCACTATTGCGGGTATGAGGAGAATTTGCTTTCTACCTGCCCAGAGTGCGGAAGTAACCAGATAAGGTATTTTGGAACAGGCACGCAAAAGCTGGAATATGAGATAAACAAGCTATTTCCAGAGGCTAGCACAATCAGAATGGATATTGATACTGTTAGCAAGAAAAATTCGCATGAGCAAATTTTAGAAAAGTTCAAAGAGGAGAATATTGATATTTTAATAGGCACGCAAATGGTAGTAAAGGGGCATCACTTTCCAAATGTAACTTTGGTTGGAGTTGTTGCGGCTGACGGAAGTCTTAACATAGATGACTTTCGAGCAAATGAAAAAACATTTCAAATTTTGACCCAGGTTGCAGGTAGGGCTGGAAGGGACAAGGAAAAGGGCAGAGTTATAATTCAAACTTACAACCCAGATAATTTCAGCATCGAGTGTGCAAAAAAACAAAATTACGAATTGTTTTATGATACAGAAATTGCTATGAGAAAACAATTGAAATATCCGCCATTTTGCGATATAATATTAATTGGGTTTACTTCTACAAACGAAGAAGAAGCAAAAAACAGCTCTGAAGCTGTGCACAAGTATTTAAAAGATAGAGTAATAAAAGAAAATATAGGTATAATACTATATAAAGCTCTACCTTCTCCAATAAATAAAATAAAAAATAAATACAGATGGAGAATACTTATTAAATGCAAGTTTTCAGATGAAATAATACAATTAATTAATGACACAATAAACCAGTACTATAGTTTAAAACAAAAAAATACAAGGATAACAATTGCGTTAAATCCAAGTAATATGATGTCACTATGAAAAGGGGGCGAGAGAAGTGGCAATAAGGCAAATAAGAGAATACGGAGACGAAATACTTAGAAAAAAAGCAAGAGAAGTAGAAGTCGTAGACGACAAAATTAGAGAACTAATAGAAGACATGATAGAGACAATGCATAAATACAATGGAGTTGGGCTAGCAGCGCCACAAGTAGGAATTTTGAAAAGAGTGGTGGTAATTGACCTATATGACGATAATGGACCATTAAGGCTGGTAAACCCAGTTATAATAAAACAAAAAGGGAAGCAAGAGGTAGAAGAAGGTTGTCTAAGCTTTCCAAACCAATATGCCAAAATGATTAGACCCGAGGAAGTTGTTGCAGAAGCTTTAAATGAAAAAGGCGAGAAGATAAAAATTAAGGCAAAAGGACTTTTGGCACAGGCAATATGTCATGAGTTGGAGCATTTGGAGGGAATACTTTTTATTGATAATATGGTGCCGGGGACTCTTGAGTATGTAAAACCAGAGGAATAGATAGGAGTGGTCGAATGAAGATAATATTTATGGGGACGCCGGATTTTGCGGAGAAGTCGCTTGAGAGTTTGTACGAAGCGGGCTACGATATAGCAGCTGTTGTTACAAATGTGGATAAGCCAAAGGGCAGAGGAATGAAGCTTGTTCCTTCTCCTGTTAAGGAGTTTGCTATGGAAAAGGGGCTTAAAGTTTTTCAGCCAGTAAAAGTTAGAAACAATGAGGAGTTTATTGAGGAGATAAAAAATATTGCTCCTGACCTTATTTGTGTTGTGGCTTATGGAAAAATTTTGCCAAAGGAGCTTTTGGATATTCCAAATTATGGCTGCATAAATGTGCATGGTTCACTTCTTCCAAAGTACAGGGGTGCTGCGCCTATTCAATGGGCGGTGCTTAATGGAGATAAGGTTACTGGAATTACTACAATGTACATGGCAGAAGGCATGGACACTGGAGATATGATTTTGAAAGAAGAAGTAGAAATTGGAGAGAATGAGACGACTGGCGAATTATGGGACAGAATGGCAAATGTAGGTGCAAAGCTTCTTGTAGATACGGTTAAGCTAATAGAAGCCGGCAAAGCTCCAAGAGAAAAACAGGGAGACGATTTTTCTTTAGCTCCAATGCTTAACAAAGAAATGGCAAAAATTAATTGGGAAGAAAAAAATGCTGAGGAGATTAAAAATTTAATTAGAGGCTTAAACCCAATTATGGGAGCGTATAGCTTTTTAAATGGCAAGAAAATAAAATTCTGGAGAGTGGAAGTTTTACCAAGTGAAGATATAGAAAAAGAATTTCCTGAGAGCTCAGAGTACACAAAGAGAATAGAAAAGGTGCAGCCGGGAACAGTTTTGTTTTCAGATAGCAAAAAAGGCTTGTATATAAAGGCGAATAACGGAATAATTAGAGTTTTAGAAATACAGGGCGAAAATGCTAAAAAGATGGGCGTATGCGACTTTTTAAGAGGAAATCAAATTGAAGCGGGAGCAATTTTTGAATAATAGTTGCAAAATTTGTAATAAAATAGTATAATATTGTATGTAAGTGAAAATTATGTAAATTGAGAACACAAGAATATTAGGCTATGTATTGTGCATAATATATATTATACGAATGTAAAAGGAGAAAGAAATGGAATATTTGTATATGGTTCAACAAGCCATGGTATGGGTTTTAACTATATTTTGGCTATATCAATTATTAATAAGTATATGCTCACTTGTTAAATTGAAGGAAAAACCAATATTAGAGGAAAAGACAAATAGATTTATGGCGATAATTCCCGCCCATAACGAGGAAAATGTTATAGAGGCTTTAATAGAAAGCCTAAAAAACCAAGACTATCCAAAAGATAAATACGACATTTATGTTATAGCAGACAATTGTACTGATAGAACACCAGAGATAGCAAGAGAGCATGGTGCAATTGTTATGGAGAGATTTGATGAGGAACACAAAACAAAAGGATATGCACTTCAATGGTTTTTGAAACAAAAAATAGATGAAGATGCGCCATATGATGCACTTTGTATTTTTGACGCTGATAATATAGTTGACAAAAATTTCTTAAAAGCAATGAATAAGAAATTGTGCCAAGGAGAAGAAGTAGTACAAGGCTATAGAGATATTAAAAACCCTACAGACAGCTGGGTGTCAGCAGGGTATGCATTGTTTTATTGGACAATGAACAGGTTTTATCATTTAGCAAGGTACAATTTGGGACTATCTCCATTAATAAATGGTACAGGTTTTATGGTGAAGTTTGATGTTATAAAGCCAGAAGGCTGGAATACAAACACTTTAACAGAGGATATCGAATTCTCACTAAAAAGAATTATATCAGGTAAAAGATTGGGTTGGGCTACAGATGCAATTGTGTATGATGAGCAACCAGTAGGTTTTAAACAATCATGGAAACAAAGAACAAGATGGACAGTTGGACACATACAATGTATGAGCGAATACACAAAGCCTTTGGCATCAGCTGTTAAAGAGCACAAAACAATGATGAATTTTGATGGACTTTTGTATATATTAGGAAGTATACCAATGTTCATACTTACAATAGCATTACTTGTATTAAACTTTATAATATTTGCGGCAAATGGAATGACAGCAGTAGACTTAGTTATAAACTGCCTAAGGTATTTAATACCAACATTCTTATTACCAATATTTACAGCAGTACTTATTATGGTATTGGACAAAAAGCCGATTAGACCAATGCTCAAAGGACTATTATGTTATCCACTATTCTTGGGCTCATGGATACTAATTAACTTTAAATGCTTGTTCAAAAGAGATACAAGCTGGGATAAGATTGAACACGTTAGAAACGTAAAAATAAATGAGGTGTAAAAACAAGCAGCACTCCTTATAGGATAAAACAGGGAGTGCTTTACTATTAGATAAAAGCAAGCTGACTAGAAAATGTTTTGCTTCTATTTCGGGAAGATAGAGAAAGGAATGTAATTTGCATGAGAAACATACTAAAAAACACAAAAGTAATACATATTGCAATAATTGTGCTGGGAATTATATTTATTTCACTAGCAGCATTTCACAATAGCATATGGTTTGATGAGTCATATTCAGTGGCAATATCAAACCATAGTTTTGGTGAAATATGGACTATTGGAGGGCACGATGTTCATCCAGTATTGTATTACTGGATACTGCACATAATTAGAATGATTTTCGGAAATCAAATAATGCTGTATAAATTATTTTCAGTGGTTGCATTTGCAATATTGGGAATAATAGGCTACACACACATTAGAAAAGATTTTGGCGAAAAGGTGGGCATGTTATTTTCATTTTTCGTGTTTTTCCTACCTTTAAATGTGATTTATGCAGGACAAGTGAGAATGTACCCACTAGCAATGCTTTTAGTAACTTTAACTGCAATTTATGCATACAGAATTTTTGCTGCCAAAGAAAAATGCAGCATAAAAAACTGGATGCTTTTTGGAGTTTTCAGCTTAGCAGCTGCATACACGCACTATTATGCATTAGCAGCAGCTGTTGTAATTAATGTGCTTTTGTTCATTTATTTATTAGTACAAGCGATAAAGGAAAAGAAATTTACTACAAACCTCAAAGCCTTCATTATTACAGGCGTGGTTCAAATTGTAGCATATCTGCCATGGCTTGTGTACCTATTATTGCAGGCAAGCCAGGTCTCAAATGGATATTGGATAGAGTTTTATTTTCCAGAAACTCTAATAGAAATGTTCACATTCCAATTTGTAGGCAACTTGCAAGAAACAAAATACATGTCAGATTATGTAGCAATTGGGTTTGGGCTATTAGTTATAATCAGCATAATTTTCTTACTTATTAAAAACAGAAAAAGAAATTTACATAGCGTAAGTGAAAACAAAGAAAAAGCAGAGAGTTTTAATGGCAAAAACACTCCAGCAAAACTTGCAATAGCAGTATACATACTTGTGATTCTAGTTGTGTGTATTGCCTCAGCAGTAGTTGGAAGGTCAATACTATATGCAAGATACTTGCTATGCATAACAGGTTTGCTTATATTCTGCATTAGCTTCATACTCGGTAAATACGGAAACAAATGCATAGTATTAGTCGTGTGCGTGGCTTCAGTAGTGCTCGCAACATACACAAATGTAGGACTAATACAAACGAATTATGATGAAACAAATAGCCAGCCAATAGACTATCTAAGAGAAAACATACAAGAAGGCGACATTTTGGTATATGGAAATGAAGGCGAACCATTTGTGGTATCTGCAAATTTTCCAGATGTAAAGCAGTATTTTTGGGATGAAGCGGACTGGAAAGTAGATGAGGCATACAAAGCATATGGACCTAATATGGAAATAATACACAGCTTAGATGCTTTAGAAGATTACACTGGCAGAGTGTGGGTTATAAACAGAACCAACTATGCCATAGCAGACTCAATAGAGGAAGAACTTGGACGGAAAAGTAATTGAAAAACGAGCATACCAAACAGCATACGAGAACTACCCATACACAATCACCCTAATGCTACTTTAAAATTTCGTTTTGGGGACAGGTCTCACAACGAAAAAAATTTCGTTTTGGGGACACATCTCATGACGAAATTTTTTCGTTCTCCTTGCTATACAGTTTATAACATGATATAATCATAACCGGAGTGTGAAGAAAATGAGTTTAGAAAGCAAAACCAGAGTATATGCTTTTGTAGGACCATCTGGCACAGGAAAGAGCTATAGAGCTCAGCTGGTGGCGAGTGAAAATAACATTCACTATATAATTGATGATGGGCTGCTTATTCATGACAATGATGTCATTGCTGGAAGTTCGGCGAAAAAAGCTCCTACGAAAATAGAAACGGTTAAAAAAGCTATTTTTATAGAAAAAGAAGATAGAAAAAACATGCGCGAGGCGCTAAAAAAAGTCAAACCAGATGCTATTTTGCTTCTGGGGACTTCTGATGGAATGGTGGAGAAAATTGCGGAGAATTTGGGACTTCCAAAGCCGGAAAAGACAATTTACATAAATGAAGTTGCTACTGAGACGGAGATGGAGACTGCAAGGAGAATTAGGACTACTGAAGGAAAGCATGTTATTCCGGTGCCAACTTTTGAGATTAAAAGAGATTTTGCTGGTTATATTTTGGACCCACTGCAAATTTTTAAGTATAGGCGAAACGAAGAACCGTACATTTCAGAAAAGTCCATAATTAGACCTACTTTTAGCTATCTGGGCAAGTTTACAATTTCAGATACGGTATTTAGGCAAATAACTGAATACGTGGCGAAAAAGACTGAAGGAATTCACAGAGTTTCTAGGGTTAGAGTGGAGAATTCAGTAGGCGCAACTAATTTATATGTAGAGGTGTATGTCATATTTGGCTACAATATTGTTAGTGTGCTAAGAGACTTCAAGCAAAAGGTAAAAAAAGAAATTGAAAGGCTTACAACGATGAATGTTCAAGAGGTTTCAGTAGTGGCGAAGGGAATACATATGCCAGAGGAACAAAACAAGTAGAGTTACAATAAAATTCAAGAAAATTTAATATAGTATATGAAGCCATACAAAATAAATGGTTTCTCGAAAGGAATGAAAAAAATGTCATTTGTAGTAGCAATAGATGGCCCAGCGGGGACAGGTAAAGGAACAGTAACAGAGCTTCTTGCGAAGAAATTAAATTTAGTAAATATAGATACAGGAGCAACTTACAGAGCGGTTACTTTAGATATGTTAAATAAAGGAATAAAGCTTGATGAGCTAGATAAAATAAAGGAGCTTTTGGAAAACATACAAATTGAAATAAAAAGAGAGGACGAAAAGCAACTTGTATTCTTAAATGGCGAAGATGTAACAGATAAAATACGCACGAAAGAGGTTTCTGGCTTTGTGTCTCAGGTGTCTGCTATAAAGGAAGTTAGGTTAAAAATGGTTGACCTTCAAAGAAAGATGGCAGAAGGAAAAGATGTTATAATGGAAGGACGCGACATTGGAACATACGTATTTCCATATGCTGATGTGAAAATATATCTTGATGCTGATTTAGAGGAAAGAGCAAAAAGAAGATTTGCGCAAAATAAAGAAAAGGGAATTGATATGTCTTATGCTGACGTTCTTGAGAATATTAGAAAAAGGGACGAAAACGACAAGGCTAAAGAGATGGGAGCGCTAAAAGTCGCTAATGATGCAGAGGTTATTGATACAACTAATCTAACCATTAAGGAAGTTGAGGAGAAGATTACAAAACTTATAAAAAAAAAGCAAAAGGATAAAAGGCTACAAGGAAAAATTTATAAAATAAGAAAAGAAAATGCATGGAAGAAGTTTGTTAGAAAAGTCGTGAAAGTAGTATTAAATGCAGTGTATAGGCTTGCATTTAGAGTGAGAATAAACGGAGAAGTTCCAAAAGATGGTGCATATGTTTTGTGTTGCAACCACATAAATTATTTAGATGCAGCGGCAATTGTGCTATTCAATAAAAGAAAGGTAAATTTTGTTGCGAAAGAGGACTTGTTTACACACGGAATTCTTATGTGGCTAGGGCATTTATTCGATGCAATACCAATTAAAAGAAATATGCAAGATATTGATGCAATGAAAAGATGCTTGAAGGTTTTGAAAAATGGCGAGCTTTTGGGAATTTTCCCAGAGGGAACACGTAAGGGCATGGAAAAGAACATGAAGGCAAAAAATGGAGCTGCTTTTATGGCTATGAGAGCAAAAGTGAAAGTAATACCAATTGGTATTCATGGAACGTTCAAACCTTTTAGCAAAGTGTATGTTAATTATGGGGAGCCTATAGATTTAAGCAAATATGGAAAAGAGGATATGGATGAGGCAACAAAAGAGATTATGGATAACATCGTTATGTTGACAAAGAAAGAAGATTAGAGTATAATGTAAAAGTTAGAATTTTGTCTTTTAAAGACCGCTCCATCTTGCTGGTACACATATTTTGTCCGCTCCAAGTTTTCGCGTAAAAAATATGTGTCCCACGTGGAGCTAATAAAATACAAAATTCAAAAGAGCGACTAAAAGAATAAGGGGTAATAAAAATGAACAACGAAAAAATTAGAAATGTAGCAATTATTGCGCACGTAGACCATGGAAAAACAACTTTGGTTGATGCTTTACTAAGGCAAAGCCATGTGTTCAGAGAGAATGAGCAAGTTGATGAAAGAATAATGGATTCAAATGACCTAGAAAAAGAGAGAGGAATTACTATTCTTTCTAAAAACACATCTGTAATGTACAATGGTGTAAAGATGAATATAGTAGACACACCAGGGCATGCGGACTTTGGAGGAGAAGTTGAGCGTGTACT
>CALXSA010000044.1 GCA_944390995.1 uncultured Clostridia bacterium | reverse complement strand
GTAGCTCCTGAAGTAGAAAAGTCATACAACTTTCCTTGGTAATTTTGTCTTCCATTTCCATCTGTTCCACTTGTTTGATTTGCAATTTGACTTATATCATCCACTGGTATCCATACAAATTGGTTTCTACTTGTTTTTGCACTACCTACATTACTGTCATTTACAACGCCTGTTCCTTCATATATTACAAAACCATCATTTACACTATTTTCTCCTGTAGCACTTGATGCTGTATATCCTATTGGCACTGGGACAGTTTTTCCATCTGATGATTGTACTGGTGTAACTTTTGTCCCATCCCAGCCTTCTGGCAATGTTGGCGTTGGCGGAGTTATTTCACTATCTTCTGCTAAAATATTTGCAAGTTCTTGCTGTAGACTATCTATTTCTGCCTGTTCTTTTTCTGCCGCATTTTGTGTCCTTTCCGCTGCTAGCCTTGCTTGCTGCACAAGTCCACCGTCGCCTAAAGTCACGTTAATTGTCACCGCTGCTAAGATTAGCATTATCACCACAGTTATTATTAGTGCAAGTAGCGTAATGCCTCGCTCTGTTACTAATTTATTTTTCTGTAAATTTGCGCACAAAAAGAACGAGCTTTTCTTTGTAAATGTTTTCCATTTTCTATCTTTAACATCTACACTTCGGCAAAACTCCTTCTCAGCAATTTCACTTCGCCCACTATTACTATCAAACTGCTCAGGAAAATTTGCTGTTTCTCGCTTTTTCCTATAGCCCGTCCCTCGGTATATATATTTAATTAATTGCTCTTTTTTCGCATCAAAAAGCGAACAAGAATTCTTTACTCCCTTGCGCGCGCTCTCTCTTACAACCATGCGGGTTTCATTGATTTCGTTTTTCTTCATCTTGGTTTTTCCCCCTTACCACACATCTTTTTACCTTAGTTATATTCTGCACTTTTTTCAAATTTTAATACATGTTTTCTTTCGGTATGTATTTATAATATACTATTGGCATTTATTTGACAAGTGGTTTTGGAAAATTTGTTAAAATTGTGGTTACAGGATAATAGTTTTATAAAAACCATTAATTTTAAACAAACTAGCTTTCATAACTATGTGTGCCTTTGGAGCACCGCGACATAGGCATGGAATTTATCCTATAACCTCTACCTTGCAAAAAAATTCGAGATGTGTCCCCAAAACGAAATACAAGGCGGTTTCAAATATGAAACCGCCTTGTGGCTGTGTTGCTTACAAGCTAGGTGGATTAAAAATTTTACGTATGTCTTCCACGTAGTCGTTTCGCTTCTCGTCATTTGGGAAAATTATTCCAAACCGAATCCCGAATACTCTTGTTACTTCCTCTATAGGCTCGCCGTCGAAAACTTTGCCATCAAAATCTTCTGCTAGGTCAATAAATCTGATTGCCAGTTTAAGCAGCATTCTTTCAACAATTTTTTCGGTGTAATCCGATTGTATCAATACATCGGCGATTGGAAACATGTCCCGCTTGACAACTCTAATCATCTCTAACACTTTGTCTCCCATCTAGCTCATTCCTTTCTAAAGAAGTATACTTAGATTATACCACGAAAAGGAATATTACGCAAATTTTTCGCAAAAACGAGTTTTAAGTTTCGTCCTTCGATGTGTTAATTTTGAATAGTTTAAATAATTCTACAATTACAATTGGCAATAGTATTAGTATAATTAGTTCAGCTACTTTGCTTGTTGGCAATATCGGAATGCTGAATATATGTCTAAGCGCTGGTACAAATAAGATTATTAGCATAAGCGCTGCCGAACCAGCAATTGCTCCCAATAATACTTTGTTGTTGAATGGGTGCGTTTTGAAAATTGACTTTTTGTTGTTTCTTATGTTGAATACATGTACCAATTCCGCAAATGCTAATGTTACAAATGCCATTGTCTGGCCTATTTCAACCTTTACCTCTTGCTTATCCACTATTTCGGCTCCATTTGCAAGTGCCTCGTCTAAGTTCTCTATCTCCTCTGCTGCATATATTGTTCCGTCCATCTTTACCATTGTAGGCAATTGGTCATCAGGTGTTGCAATTCCTATTAAGAATGCTGAAAGTGTCAACATACCTATCATAAAGCCCTGGTACACTACTCTCCATGTCATTCCTCTTGTAAACACACTCTTTTGCTTTTTCGGTTTTCTTTTCATTACATCATCTTCAGCTGGGTCAACTGCAAGTGCCAGTGCTGGTAACGAGTCTGTAACCAAATTCACCCACAATATGTGTATTGGTAACAATACTTCTATCAAATGTATGTCTATGCCAAATGTGCTGCTTATCCATGGGGTTATAAGTATTGCAACAAATAGTGCCACAATCTCGCCAACATTGCTTGATAGCAAAAATTGAATTGCTTTTAAAATGTTGTCATATATACGCCTTCCTTCTTCAACAGAAGATACGATTGTTGCAAAATTGTCATCTGTTAAAATTACATCTGCCGCTTCTTTCGACACATCTGTGCCCACAATTCCCATTGCACAACCAATATCCGCCGTTTTTAATGCTGGCGCATCATTTACTCCATCTCCTGTCATTGCAACAATCTCGCCATTTGCTTGCCATGCCTTTACAATACGAACCTTGTGCTCTGGCGAAACTCTCGCATACACGCTGTACTTTCTTATATTCTTTGTTAGTTCTTCTTGCGACATTTCCTCAAGCTCTGCACCTGTTATCGCTTCTTCTTCATTTTCTAATATTCCCAAGGCTTTAGCAATTGCAACAGCTGTAATCTTGTGGTCTCCAGTGATCATTACAGTTTTAATTCCAGCAGTTTTACATTTTGCCACTGCAAGCTTTACTTCCTCTCTTGGTGGGTCAATTATTCCTACCATTCCCACAAAAATCAAGTCACTCTCGATATTTTCCATTTCCGCATCAGATGGCTCATGGTCAAGCTCTTTATATGCCATTGCAAGTACCCTTAAAGCATCCTTTGCCATTGCCATATTGTATTCGTCTATTGTTTTTCTAAACTCTGCTAAATCGTCCCTTATCTCTCCGTTCAATTCATATTTTGTACATCTAGCCAAAAGCTCATCAATTCCGCCTTTTGTGTTCACAATGTATTTGTCGCCAACCTTATTCACTGTTGTCATAAGCTTTCTGTCTGAATCAAACGGAACTTCCTTTACTCTCTCCAATTTCAATGTGCTTTCTAGGTCATAATTTATTCTAAAACCTAAATCTATCAAAGCAGTTTCTGTAGGGTCACCAGTTAATGTATTGTTCTCACCTATTTTTGTATCGTTGCAAAGCACACTCACATTCATTAATTTGTGAAGTTCATTGCTATCCTTTAGCTCGCTTGCTAAACGAACTTGCGCTGTTTCACTATTGTTTTCAGCCTCTACATTGCCATTTACACTACCATCATTCGCTGGCACAGCAGAAACATCTACTAATTCCCCATTAACAAATACTTTTTGCACTGTCATTTTGTTTTGCGTCAAAGTTCCAGTCTTGTCTGAACAAATAACTGTAGCGCTTCCCAAAGTCTCAACCGCAGGAAGTTTCTTTATTATAGCATTTTTCTTTACCATTCTTTGCACACCAATTGCTAAAACAATTGTAGAAACCGCAGCCAAGCCCTCTGGAATCGCCGCAACAGCTAAGCTCACGGCTGTCATAAACATGTCGATAACTTCTTTTCCATACGCAATGCCTATAACAAATATCACTGCACAAATCGCAAGCGCCGCAATACCAAGCGTCTTACCCAATTTATTCAACTTAACCTGAAGTGGAGTTGCAGTTCCTACAGTATCATTAATAATAGTAGCAATCTTTCCAACCTCAGTATTCATGCCAGTTTCAACAACAACACCTTTACCTCTACCATATGTTATAAGAGAAGATGAAAATAGCATGTTGGTCCTATCGCCAATTCCCACTTTTGGCTCGTCAATAACTTCGGCATTTTTATCCACCGGCACCGACTCGCCTGTAAGAGAAGACTCCTGAGACTTAAGATTTACACTCTCTATAATTCTTAAATCAGCAGGCACATAGTCCCCTGTATCCAAAACAACAATATCGCCAGGCACTAGCTCCCTTGATGGCACAACCTCAACCTTGCCGTTGCGTACAACTTTCGCCACATGTGAACTAAGTTTTTGCAATGCCTCCAAAGACTTCTCCGCCTTTGCCTCTTGCACCACACCAATTATTGCATTCACAATTACAACAATCAAAATAATTATCGAATCAGTTATTCCTTCGCCTTCCATGTATCCCACTACACCAGATACAATTGCCGCAACTATTAGCACAATTATCATGAAATCTTTAAACTGTTCCAAAAATTTTACAAATAAGCTTTTCTTTTTCTTCGCCTTTAGCTCATTGAAGCCATACTTCTTTCTGTTTTCCTCAAGCTGCTCTGAGCTAAGCCCATTCTCAGAATTAGTATTCAATTCCTTCTCAATTTCTTGGGCATCCTTGTTAAACCAATTTTTCTCCAAAACAATCTCTCCTTTTGCATTACAAACCTTTTTTATGAATATTTTTTCCAAGTTCGTAACAATTATACATTCAAACTAAAAAAGACTTTTTCAATTCAACAACTGTTTCACAACCTCATTAATTGTCTTGCCGTCTGAGGCAGCACCAATCTTCTCCTTTGCAGCCTTCATCACCTTGCCCATGTCCTTCATAGATGTTGCCCCCTCATTTTTTATTATTTCCTTAACAATTTCCTCAACTTCCTCTATAGACAACTGTTTTGGTAAATATTCTGCTAGTATTTCTATTTCTTCTTTTATCTCTTTTATCAAGTCCTCTCTGCCACTTTTCTCATAATCTTCCAATGAATCTTTTCTCTTTTTTGACTCTTTTGCAATTATATCAATAATTTGGTCATCATTAAGCTCTATATGCTTATCCTTTTCAACCTGCAAAATTGCAGCTCTAACCATTTGAATAACATTCTTGCGAACCACATTTTTCTCCTTCATACAATTTTTTAAGTCTTCTAATAACTTTTCTTTTAACATAAAAACCCCTCCTTCTGAACAATTTTGCTCAATTTTTAATATTCATTTCTCAATTCCCATATAACAACATTTTCGTTGTTTTTACCAACTTTACAATTAAACACTGTAAATTCCACTATAATATTAGTTAGCTTATTCAATAATATATAATCTATTATCAAGTCCATACCTTTTATTTTAGATAACTTTCTATTGTATATATCAGTTTTTCCACTATAGTCCGGTTTACTATACACATCTCTAACCGAAAACTCAGGATTGTTTGAAACAATATATTCTATATCCATATTATCATATATTAGAATTTCACCTACACATATTTGATTGTTTCTGTAACAATATGATGATACATTTATTGTGTACTTATTCAAGTCCTTGCAGTATTCAACCACTTCACTAGCATGAACTGCCAATTTATGTTTTGTGGAAGCAGCCTTTTCTTTATCTCTAACCGCATAAAATTCTGCCGGATACTTTTCTATGAATTTTCTTATTTTTTCCTCATTAAACCCCTCAAAGTATTTTTCTGGTAATGTATTCAAATTTAATTCTTTAATGTATTTCATACTTTCTTGCTTGTTTTTTATCTTGGTTATCATCTTTCTCCTTTCATTTCTTATAAAGTTGGAACAATTTGATTATATAATACTAGAATTATTTTTTCAATTATTTTAGATAAATTATATTTGACAAATCGAATTATTTTATGTATATATAATAGTATAAGGAGTGATTTTATGCAACATGAAATAAATAATGCAGAACAAAATGAGAACCAAAAACATGCTAAAGAAACATATTCAGATAAAGCACAAAATTTACTAAAAATTTGTATTGGTCTGATGATAATAAGTTTATTAAGTTATCTTATTGCACTTGCATACGATACTTTTGACTTCGGCCTTATTTTTGAAATAGTAACTTTTGCTTTTATAATACTTGCCTATAGTCAAATTAATCAACTTAAAATTAAATCTGCTAAAAAAAGTATTGTTATAGCAATGATACCAATAGGTTGGTTAATAATTTACGATTTAATTGATTTAATAGTCAACATAGGTGATGTTATACCAGTAGTAATGAGGTATTTTCTAAGCATTGACCAATTCTTTTATTACCTACAACCTTATCTTTTTGATACTGTTTTGGTTGCGACAATCATACTATTATATAAAGCCTTTTCTTCCTTGAGTAGAGCTGATAATACTAAACCTGCTGATGACTATGTAGACAGCTTTTATGATAAATTATAAACTGTGCAATTGGGTTCACACTTCAGTGCACCCATTGCACAGCTTTAAAATTTCACATTTTCCTCATCATCAAATAAAACATCATCATTTTTTGTGACTTCATCTTTTTTGTCTTCTATAACTGCCAACCTGTGAGCCAAATAGAAAATTAACATAGCCAAAAATATGTATAAAACCATATAAATAACAGATTTAATAGAAAAAATATTATATGAATTCATACTGCTTTCAATATAAGCTTGTTGTTCAGTCTGAAGTTTCATTCCAGACAACCCAACTGTAAGTTTCTTGTTACCACTATCATTTTCTTTTTCATATTGCTGATAAAACTCTGCAAATACACTTTCATTTTTATATTGACCATCTATATATATTTTTACACCAAATAATACTACAATAATCAAAACAGATGCAATCGCTATCAATCTCAAAATTAAAATTAAATTGTCTTTGCTGCTTTTTGTAAAAATTGTAACTAATACCGTTGCAAGTATTGTTACTCCTATTAAAACCATCTGGGCTGTTAAGTAATTGTTTTTTACTGATTCTATAGGGTCGTAGTATCCCATGCTATATCCAAAAAGATACGCAGCAAACATTATTGCCAATACAATAAATACTGCTATTAACTCTATTGTCAAAAATTTTCTATCATATCTTATTATTATAAATCTTCTTGGCCAATAATGAGTATAATGAGGCGCCCCATATCCGCCTCCACCTTCGTTTGGTGAAACATCTGGTACTTCTCCACGATTTCTAAACATCTTTATTATCCCCTTATACTTAGCTTTTGGAGCTATATTCTTACAAGTTCCGAACTCTTTTGTTCTCTTTTTCAATTATGAATTTATTATACAGAATTTACTACAAAATTGCAATAGCAGTAGAAAATTCTATTGCTCATATTCGTGTTCTTATAGGAAATCCCTATAATACTTTAAATTATATATCATTTTACATAAAATCTCAAGCAATATTCAATCATAAATTACCTAAATGTACTCGCTGACATATACATCTATATGTAGATATACTGGAACCACTATCATTTTACTTCTTTAAACTTTTTTTATTTTCTTTTTCGAGCTGTTTTAAGCTCTTTTTAGGAGTAGGTAAATCTTCTGGCATAGTTCCGTCCAGCTTCTTTAATTGCTTTTCTAACTATTTTTCCAATTTTATTATGAGTATCACAAGCTCTCTTTTCAGTATCAACTTTATCTCTTTTTAATCTTTGTTCTGTCTGAGAAATTCTAAATAAATTTGCTATAAGTTCATCACTTCCCATATTGTCCAAAATATCTTCTCTATATCTTAAGCCTTTTCTTTTGGCAATATCATCAGCAGTTTCCCCATTATACAAACCCTTATAACCTGCATTATGAAATTTATCGAAGTTTTTAACTCCAGCATTCTTTGCAGCTTGATTAAGTGAGTAATTTCCTTTTCTTGTTAAATCTCTTTGATAAAATCTTTTCTCATCTTCTGTTAGCATACTGTATTCTTTTTCTGTAATTTCTTGTTTCCTAGTTTGAACTGCAAAATATGTTTGTGCAAGAGCAATTACCTTTTTTCTACTGTCTCCGTTTTGTGCTATTAGATAACATGCATAACGAGTTAATTTGTAATCACTAATTTTAACTTCCGCATTATTAGCACGTTTTGACAACTTATTGACGTCAATAAAATGTTCAAACACACTAATACCACTATTTTCGCAAGATATTTTTGCTTTATTTATTATTTTTTCAAAATTCTGCCAATTTGAATATTGTAAGATAGTCATAAGCTCTCTAGCATACCAAAATTCAATTCCATTTTCATCAATATGTTTTATATCTTCAAATGATTTATTATTTTTATCTATCTCTTTCAATAATATCATCTCCATTTTCTAATATTTTATTTTTATATCCTAGGTATTATTATAAAACAATTGTTTGCAAAAGTCAATTAAATTCTTCTAATTTTTAAATTTTTATATGCATTGACATTGAGCCGTTTTTAGGCAACAAAAAATCAACCAGATTTATTTTCTGATTGATTCTGTATCAATACTGTTCTTATTAGTTCGAACAGGTTCGTCGTTGGAGCGTTTAGGGAGGTTATTCGCGAAAAAATCGCCTAATTCTCAAAGTGTTACTCCCATAATTTGCTTAAAAAATATTTGATGAATCAACTGCGTATATATTTAGCATAAAAGGTATATTTATAATTTACTATATTATAAATTCAACATAAATAAATTTATAATTAATAGTATAATTAATGGAATAATCATAAGTAGTAGTCCTATTATTATTTTAAAAAATTTTGATTTCTTGCTTTTTACTATATAAATAATAGATATTATAATAAAGACTCCTACTATTGCAAAACCAATAAAATTAATTATAGATAGATTATTCAATTCATTATTAATTTCCTTGTTAATAGTAGTATATGTTTCAAGATTAGTTGTATTTGCTTTTAGAATATCTGGACTCAAAATCACATTTCCCCTTTCTACATTATAAATATATCTAAAAAGTCTTTTAATTCATTACATTTTAATAAAAAAATATCTAATAGAATATATTTCTCTTTATTTTTATCATTAAGATAACCAATGTATAAGTTAGCTCCAGCACGTCGTGCATAATTTATATAAACTTTTTTTAATTTTCTTTTGGGAATATTTATTGTCCCATACCATTTTTTTATTATCAAACTTTGCTGAATACTATCATATCTAATTTGATAACTTTGAAAAAAATATAAAACAAATATGGCAATAAAACATATTAAGCACATACATAATGTTATAATCCACCAAAAAGGCAAATCTTTAAATACTAGTAATACTAGTAGTAACACAAAGGTAAAAATTATTCCATATACTTTCATACAATCCTTAAAATTAACTTTTAAATGCACATCTTCATTTTTTACATCTAACACTTCATTTTTTTGTCTTTCATAATCCATATCATCAAAAGGATAAGTGATAATCATTTTGTGATTCCTCCCATATTTTGCTCAAAAAATAATTCGATTAACCCAACTGTTGCATAAATTATAACATAATAAAATTATTTTTCAATAGCTGTTGCAAAATGAACAAATGTTTGGTATAATATTGTCAAAAATTATAAGGAGCAAATATTATGGACGAAAATGAAATTAAATTAAAGAATAATGCAATCATTCACAAAGACAATTCCTTAACTAGATTAGATTTATCCTTTCTTAAACATATAGAATTAAATGAATACAAAAAAAGTGATCTATTAGCATATTGGATACATGACTTTTCCGAATATCACGATGAAGAAAGAACTTTCAATATTGCAAAATCTGGTATGTACTCTCGTGGCGATGTAATAAAAGTAAACTTGGGTTTTAATATTGGAAATGAATTAGGAGGATTACATTATTGTATTGTACTAAATAAATATGATAATACCAGAAATGGAGCATTAAATGTTATTCCATTAACATCTAGAAAAGATAATAAAAAATATGATTCTTCTTCTGTAAATCTTGGAAAGGAACTTTATATTGTTTTTCAAGACAAAATAGAAAAGGAAAAACAGAAATTGCAACAAATATTAAGTGAATTAGAAAAGATAGAAGATATTCCTATTAACATTCAAAATATAATAGAAAAAGAACAAAAATATATTGAAAAAATGGAAAGCGAAATCAGTAAAATGAAAAAAGACAGTATTGCTTTAATTAATCAAATAACGACAATTAGCAAACAAAGAATTTTCAAGGATACTGTACGAAGAAACGTAAAAATATCTAGTGAATCACTTGATTTAATTGATAAACAAATTATTAAATTTTTTACAAAATAGTTATAGTACTTAAAAAGGAGAGTTGCTAGAACTCTCCAAAATCATTTAGGCTCCCGTCTTACTACAAAAGTAGTAGAGGGTTAAGTTAAATATATTTTAACATACAATATTTAACTTGTCAAACTAAATTTGACATTAATATTATATGA
>CALXSA010000043.1 GCA_944390995.1 uncultured Clostridia bacterium | reverse complement strand
AGAGCCGTATGCGTTAGTAGCGCAAGTACGGTTCTGTGAGGGTTTTAGACAGTAATGTCTATTTCTACTCGACTTATGTAAAGTAGGTCTGTAAGAGACTAGAATTCTAACTGTGTAATTTCTGAAATTGAGACGAAGTTTTATACTACTTTGCTGAGAAAATGCACTAGAACCGAAATTAGACCTGATTGACATAATATACAAATTTACCATAATGCGACAGAGTAGGTATTAGACATTAAACTAAAACCAACATAAGGCTTCTTACGAAGAACTTATGTTGGTCGAGATAAAACAAGCAGGAAACATTCCCCAAATCTTAGTTTCCTACTTGTGAGCAAAACAGCAGCGCTGGAGATAATGGTTAGAAGTACAATAGCCGTTATTCTCCAGCGTTGCTGTTTTTTGCTCCGTCCCTAAAAACAGTTTTTCAAATTTTACAAAAAAATTTGTCAAAAACCTATACAAAAATTGTAGATTAGTGATATAATTTTAAATTATAGTAAAAAGATTATTATATAAATTTACGATATATATATTAGATAGAAAAGGAATAAAATGGGTAATATAGTTTTATTAGATGATTTAACAATAAACAAAATAGCGGCGGGAGAAGTTATTGAAAGGCCTGCGTCTGTAGTAAAGGAGCTTGTGGAGAATTCTATAGATGCTGGGGCTAATAAAATAACAATAGATATAAAAAATGGTGGTATTTCTTATATTAGAATTACGGATAATGGCAAGGGTTTTATGCCGGACGATATGGAGATTGCGTTTGAGAGGCATGCGACAAGTAAAATAAGGCAAGCTCAAGATTTGGAGACGGTTACTTCAATGGGTTTTAGAGGCGAGGCTTTGGCGAGTATTGCGGCTATTAGTAATGTGGAGCTTGTTTCAAGGACTGAGGATAACGAGATTGGAAAGAAAATAGAGGTGAAGGGCGGACAAATTCTTAATTTCGAGGATGCTGGTTGTCCAAAGGGCAGTACAATTACTGTTACAGACCTATTTTTCAATACGCCGGTTAGGTACAAGTTTTTGAAGAAAGATTTCACAGAGGCTGGATATATTGAGGATGCAGTAACGAGAATTGCGCTTGTTCATCCAGAGATTTCTATAAAACTTGTGAATTCGGGCAAGACTATTATTCAAACTTCAGGAAATGGCGATATGAAGTCAGTTATATACAGTATTTATGGAAAGGATGTTGCGGAAAATATTATTGATGTTGATTATGAATATGAAGATATAAAAGTTAAGGGAGTAATTGGAAAGCCGGTTGTTGCGCGTTCTAACAGGTCTAATCAATTGTTTTTCGTAAATAAAAGATACATAAAGGACAAGACCTTAACAAGTGCAGCAGAGCAGGGCTACAAGGGCCTTTTGACAATTGGAAAATATGGTTTCTTGGTTTTAAATCTAGAAATGAACCCTCAAAAGGTGGATGTAAATGTTCATCCTGCTAAATTAGAGGTTAGGTTTGAAGAAGAAAACAAGGTGTTCAAGGCTATATATCACGCTATAAAAGACAGCTTGCTTAAAGAAGATTTGGTGCCAGACAAGACTAAGATTGAGCTAGATAAGCAGCTAAATAGTTCGTGGAAAATTTCGCCAACACAGTTTGGGGCAGCGACAATGCAAACGCAAGCCTCAAATGGAATTTCGCAGGTTGGCAATACGCCAGAGACAATGAAAACACAAGTGTCAGCTGGCGATGCGCTTACATCAACCGTACAAGCGCCGGGCGAGGAGTTGACAGCTGCTCAGAAGTTGGAGGCAATGCAAAATACATTAAAAGGTATAAATGCATCTCTTGCAGGAACAAATAAGACTGAAAACGTGGCGTCTGGAGAGAGTAAACCAGAAAACGTGGTAGCAGGAGAAAACAATGCAGCAGAGAGCACCGAGCCTAAAATAGATATTTTAGAGGAAATAAACAAATTAAAAAATGCACCACTTCAAGATTTGTCAATTTTGGATGGAACAGAAAATAGTGCAGAGAATAAAAGCGACAGGCTAGACGACTTATTTGGTGGAGAAGATGAGAGCTTAGATGCAACAAATGAACCAAAAGAAGAAAGCTTATCAAGTAAGTTTAGTGGTTTGCTTAGCAGGTTTGGTAACAAAAAGCAAGAGACCGAGGAAGAAGTAAAGCCAGATGACACACAAAACTTTATTGCACAGATATACAACAATAAAAATGGAATTACTGAAAATACCGATGACAACAGCGAAACAAAGGTTGTAGATTTATCTGAGATTAACGAGAAAATGCACGAAATGGACAACTTAAAAATGGAACCGGACTATGGCGATTTCAATGAGATGTATGCGAAGACTTTCGGCAAGGTTATAAAAGACGAAGAAAAAGTGGAAGAAGAAAAGGACGAATACAAAATAGACACCCAAGACCTAAAAACTGCTGAGAATGTTTCTATTTTCGAGAAGCTACCAGAGGGCAAAACACCAGAATACAAATATATTGGAATTGCATTTTCTACATATATAATAATAGAAATGAATAAAGAGCTATATATTATTGACCAACACGCAGCACACGAAAGAATAATGTACGAGAAAATAAAGGCGAATTACTACAGTGACAATGGAAGCAAAGATTCGCAGCTTATGCTACTTCCAGATATAATTAACCTAAGCCACAAAGATATGCAAATTGCGAAAGACAATATGGATATTTTCAAGAAAGCTGGTTTTGACTTAGAGGAGTTTGGGGAAAACACAATTAAACTAAGCGGAGTTCCTACAATATGCCTAGACCTAGATACAAAAGAGTTGTTTCTAGAGACATTGGACGAAATAAACACAGTTGCAAGAACTGCAAAGCAGGAAATTGAGGACAAGTTTATTGCTACAGTAGCATGCAAGGCAGCTGTTAAGGCTAATATGGCGCTTTCAAGGGAAGAAGTCGACAATTTAATGAGGCAATTGTTGGTACTTCCAAACCCATTCACATGTCCACACGGCAGGCCAACTGCGATTAGAATGACGAGAGAGGACATAGAAAGAAAGTTTTCTAGAAGATGAGTTGGGAAGATAATTGCTTTTGGCGTTGTTACACTTCATTAGAAATGTACTCAACGTACACTGAGTACGCCTCGTACATTTCTAACTCGTGTGCCTAGCCAAAAGACAATTCTTTTCCCAACAGCTAGTATGGCAAAGGAATAAGTTGGCCAAAATTTAATTCTTTCCCAACAGCGAGTTGGGCAAAATTCAAAACCAAAAGGAGAGATTAAAATGCTTGTAATACTACTATTTATAATTATTCTAAACATAGTATCAATCGTGCTCATGTACTACTGTTTAGCAGATTTAACAAAAAAGGAAAAACTAATATACATTGCAGCGGGAACAGCTTTAATGTATATACTTACAACAATTGTATATTGGATAAGTACTAGAGGCATTGAAATGACTGAAGTTTCGGAAATGGGAAAAAATCTAATTACATTCCTGTTTGTGCCGATAAATGGAATAATAATTTTGCCACTATTTGCAAAGTCGTATTATAACTACAAAATGGGTGGCTTAGATGGAAGTGTTTTAAAGAAAAGGGCAATGGTTTTAGGGGTAATTCTTCTAATTATCCTAATAATAGAGTGCATTTACTTTAAAAACATACAAGAGCAAGTGGTAAATTTAATAAATGAGCAAAGAGCAGCTGATGCTGCACAGGAGGCAGAACAGCCACAGTTGCCAAATGGAATTACAGGAATTTACATTACAGAGGGCAACGAGATTGAAGGAAACGAGCTTGGAGTAGAAAACCAAGTTGTAGTGAACAACACGGAAGGAAATAACTTAAGTGCCAGCAGCTCAGATGATAATACTGTAGAAAATAATGCAGATGAAAACACGACAGAAAACGAGGTTTCGCGTGACAATGTAACAGAGACTTCAGAAGATACAGAAGAATTGGTAAATGTGCAGATTGATTAATGCATGAATTTTGAGATGTCTAGTTTTAACTTTCTCTAGAATTCTTAAGGAGAGAAAAAATGTGTAAATTTGCTCGAAAGGAGACTGGTTTGAAAGAAATTCTTTCATTACAATGTGTGCCTATAGAGCGAAGCGAGAAAGGAATGGTTTTTTAATGCAAAAAGTTATAGTGATTTGTGGACCAACTGCTTCGGGAAAAACCGGACTATCCATAGAACTTGCGAAAAAAATAGACGGAGAGGTTGTTTCGTGTGACTCAATGCAAATATATAAAGATATGACAATAGGGACTGCAAAGCCTACAGAGGAAGAAATGCAGGGAATAAAGCATTACCTAATAGATTGCGTTTCTCCAGACACAAGGTACAGTGTTGCAGATTACAAAAGGGATGCGATAAAAGCTATAGAGGAAATTGCAAGCAAAGGAAAAGTGCCTATTGTGGTTGGTGGAACGGGCTTGTACTTAGAGTCTCTTGTGCGTGGCATAGATTATAGCGAAATTGAGGTTGACGAGGCGTACAGAGAAGAACTTAACAAGCTAGAACAAGAAAAAGGACTTAACGAGCTTTATGAGTTGGCAAGGAAGATAGACGAAACTGCTGTGGGCAAGATAAGTCCTAATGACAAAAAGAGAATATGCAGAATACTAGAGATATATCACTCTACTGGAAAAACAAAAACTGAACTAGAAAAAGAGTCAAGAAAAAATGGAGTACAGTACGATTATGTTTTATTCGGAATAAATATGGACAGGGAAAAACTTTATGAGAGAATAAACAAAAGAGTGGATATAATGCTAGAGCAGGGCTTAATTGAAGAAGTAAGGGACTTAATTAATAAGTACAGCGAATTTCCTACTGCACTTCAGGGCTTAGGCTACAAAGAGGTTGTGGAATATTTTGATGGAGTTACTACAAAAGAGGAAATGATAGAAAAGATAAAACAAGAAACAAGAAGATATGCAAAAAGACAGATTACGTGGTTTAAAAGATATGATGAGCTAACCTGGCTTAACGGTCTGGACGACCCACAGAAAAATATTGATATAATACTTGAAAAAAGTGGTTTGAATATATAAAATGTGCTTTAGAAATTACGGGGGAAAAGCGAAGACTATAAGGGGACAAAACATACTAGTATAACAAAAGGAATGTGAAGAAAGTGGAAAAGGAAGCAAAGGTACAGAAGAACAAAAAACAAAGTAAATTTAAAAAGCTTTTGCAAGAGCATAAAAAGAAAATTTTTATGTTTCTGTTGTTATGCATAATAATATATGTTGTATTTATAGTTGTACAGCTAATAAGAAATCCTACAGACACTGTTTATGTGGAGATGGGACAAATACAAGAGGAAGAAACAGGAGTAGGATATATCGTAAGAGACGAAGTGGTGCTAAAAGGCGAAAATTACAAGAATGGAATTGAGCAAATCAAATCAGAGGGCGAAAAAGTTGCAAAAGGTGAGGCAATATTCAGGTATTACACAAAAAATGAAGACAGTCTTGTAAAAAAAATTCAAGAGTTAGATGCTAAAATTGATGAGGCAATGGCGGAAGAAGAAGGACTATTTACCTCTGACACAAAAGTTTTGGAGGAACAGATTGACGCAAAAGTAGACGAGCTTTTTGGAGAAAGTGATTTAACCAAAATACAGGAAAACAAACAACAAATTTTAAGCAATATGACGAAAAAAGCACAAATAGCAGGAGAGCTTAGCCCAGCAGGTTCATATTTAAAGAAACTTATTGATGAAAGGAAAAAATATGAGACACAATTAAACTCAGGGGCTGAATATTTAGAAGCAAAAAGAAGTGGAATCGTTTCATATAGGGTGGATGGCTTTGAAGAAGTGCTAACACCGGACGACTTCAGCAAATACAATAAAGAATTCTTAGAAGATTTAAAACTCACAACTGGGCAAATAATACCAGCAAGTAGCGAAAGTGGAAAGATTATAGATAACTATTATTGCTATATTGTAAGTGTATTAGATTCAGATTATGCTAGGGACGCAGAAGTCGGAGATGACGTAAAAATAAGGCTTCCAAGCGGAAACGAAGTTGATGCAACTATAGAATACAAAACAGAGGAAAAAGACGATTATGTCATTACTTTCAAGCTTGAGCAAGGTGTGGAAGAATTAACAAATTATAGAAAGGCCTCAGTTGGAATAATTTGGTGGAATGCGTCTGGACTAAGAGTTCCAAATTCGGCATTGTCATATGAAGAAAGAGACGGAAACCAAATGGCATATGTTACAAGAAGTAGGATAGGATATGAAGACAAAATTTTGGTGAAAATTTTGAAATCTAATGAAAAATATTCTATTGTTACAAATTATACAAGTGAAGAATTGAGAGAAATGGGTTATACTTCTGCTGAAATTCAAAACATGCCAAGTATAACAATTTATGATGAAATATTAATTAATAATTAAAGAAATATTACAATTATGTTACAATTATATTAAAATTTTGTTACAAAACTAAAAAAACTATTGACAAGATGGCAAAAATGATAGATACTATATAGCAGTAGAAACCAATGACGAATATTTTAAGGAGGTTATTAAAATGTCAGGAGCTATTATGGAAAAAGTATGGGGAATGTTAGGATTACCAGAGAAAGATGAGGAAGAAATAGAAGAATTAGATTATGATAAAAATGAAGAAATAGAAGAACAAGACGAGGAAGAAGAAGATAGAAAAATATGGGGAAGAAGGAGCAATAAAGTTGTAAATATGCCACAAACACAACAAGTGAAGATGGTTATTTGTCAGCCAACAACTTTTGAGCAATCAGAGAGCATTTGCAATTTATTAAAAGAAAAGAAATCTATTATTGTCAATCTAGAATATGTTAATAAAGACGTAGCTAGAAGAATAGTAGATGTTGTTAGTGGTGCTGTTCATGCATTAGATGGCAATTTACAAAAAGTATCTAATTCTATATTCTTAGTTGCACCATACAACTATGATATTACAAATGAAATGGCAAGAGAAGAAATAAAAAATAAGTTATCAGTTTCATGGCTAAGAAACAATTCTAACAATTAATATAGTTATATAGGAAGTTTAGGAGGAATTAATATATGTATACACCTTTGGATATAGAGAATAAAAAATTTGCGAAACAAATGATGAATGGCTATAGTGTAGAGGAAGTAGATAATTTTTTAGATGAGCTAACACTAGACTATGAAAAACTATATAAAGAAGTTAACGAAAGTAAATCTAGGATAACAGAATTAGAAAGCGGAATAAAAAAATATCAAAATCTAGAGTCAACACTTCAAAATACTTTAATAATGGCTCAAAGTACAGCTGAAGAAATAAAAAAGGTAGCAAAACAAGAAGCAGACCAATTAATTAAAGACGCACAAGGAACAGCAAAACAACAAGTGATGGAACTAGAACAACAGCTTATAATAAAGAAGAAAGAACTAGAAGACCTACAAAAACAATTTGATGTATATAAAGCTAAAATGGAATCATTGCTAATTTCGCAATTGGAACTATTAAAAGAAGTAAACAAAGACTAAGGAGAAAAGTACATGCTTAAGTGTACTTTTTTTGTGTACTGTTTTATGTTTGCCCTGCGCGGACCTTAAGTGAATATAACCATTATCCTGTAACCGTTATTCTGCCTATATTTTTGAACTTGCACTTTTTACGTAAACATGGTATAATATAAACTATGTACGTTACAAACAACTGGAACGCCATAATTGGCAGAAAGGAAAACACTATGGAATACTTTTTTGTTACAGAATGCATTGGCATTGGCTTGATGCACATTGTGTTCAATGTTCGGATAATGAATAGTGAACACAACTTGGTAGGAAACGCAAACGTAATTGTGAATGAAGAATTAAAGTGTAATTCGGAATTCGAAAGCTACAACGAGAGCGACCTTCCCGGCTTTGTAAAGACAGAGGCTGAAATGCGTTGCATTGAGCGCGCGAAGTTTATTTTCTAAACTTTCAGCGAAAAGTGCATTCTGAAAAAGAGTTGGTCTGAGGGGGCGAAAACTTCTAGTAAATAGAAGAAAGGCTAAGAGCAACCACAAGACATAGTGCACTAATACAAAAAACTTCAACTTTTTTTAGTTGAAGTTTTTTGTGTTTAAATTACGCGTAATTAAGTATATATTTAAGCTCTAGTAACTTTTCCAGAGCGTAAGCATTTTGCACAAACATTTATAGTTTTTGTATTTCCGTTTACAATTGCTTTTACCCTTCTAATATTTGGCTTAAAAGTTCTAGAAGTTCTTCTACTAACGTGAGAACGTGCTATACTTATTTCATTTCCATGCGCTACTGATTTATCACATATTTCACATTTTGCCATGATTTGCACCTCCTATATGCGTGAATAAAATTGACTATACACTAGTTTATCACATAAATGGGGAAAATACAAGTGTTTTTGAAAATTTTTTGTAAGATGCGTAAGTGCGTCAATCTTGCTGGGACACATAGCTATGAAAAATAACGAATAATTTTAGAAAAATTGCAAAAACCCTTGACAAAAGGGAAAAAATAGTGTAAAGTATAATAGCATTACAGAGTAGTGCTATTATTTCTTAACTCACTTGTAAGAAAGGGTTGTTGAAATCTATGGAAAAGAAAGTAGAAATAAGCATTCTTTGCCAAATATATGGCAAGCTTTTAACTGAAAAGCAGTACGAATTTATAGACGACTACTATAATAATGATTTATCACTTTCTGAAATTGCCGAAAACAACAATATTACAAGACAGGCGGTTAGAGACGTAATAAAAAAGGGGGAAAATAAACTTTTCGAGTTTGAGGAAAAGCTTTTAATTATGAAGAAGACTAGAAATCAAGAAAAACAAATACAAGAGATAATTGAGGAACTTAACAAAATTACAGACAGTTCTTCAGACAAGAAAATTGAAAAGATACTTAATAATGTTAGAAAAGAATTACTTTGTCTTAATTTCTAAAATAATTGGCATCTTACGGCGTTAAAAATTGTTTAAAAGTCCTTTGGCGTAGCAAAAAGTACGCCTCCGGTGTTTTAACCAATTTTTGCCTTGTAATATACCAATTCTTTTAAAAATTAGTTTTACGATAACAGTAAAAATTAAAATTAGGAGGAAAACTTATGGCATTTGAAGGCCTATCTGCAAAATTACAAGAAGTAACAAGAAAGTTAAGAGGAAAAGCAAGAATTACTGAGTCAGATTTAAAAGAAATGTTAAGGGAGGTAAAGCTTGCGCTTTTAGAGGCAGATGTGAATTATGCAATTGTCAAAGAATTCATAAATACCATACAAGAAAAAGCTTTAGGGCAAGATGTGCTAAAGTCACTAACTCCTGGACAACAAGTAATAAAAATAGTTAAAGACGAATTGGTAGAACTTCTTGGAGGAACAGAGAGCAAAATTAATTTTACGCCAAACCCACCAACAGTAATAATGCTTGTTGGACTTCAAGGTTCAGGTAAAACAACTACAGCAGGAAAACTTGCAAATCTACTTAGAAAGCAAGGAAAAAAGCCGCTATTAGTTGCATGCGATGTGTATAGACCAGCTGCTATAAAGCAATTGCAAGTGGTTGGAGGACAGCTAAACATACCAGTTTATGCTAATGAAAACACAAAAAATGTAGTACAAATCGCAAGGCAGGCAATAGATGTGGCAATTAGCAAACTAAATGATGTGGTAATACTAGATACAGCAGGTCGTTTGCATATTGATGAAGAACTCATGAACGAGCTAAAAAATGTAAAAGCTAACGTAAAACCACATGAAATATTGCTTGTAGTAGACTCAATGACAGGTCAGGATGCGGTAAATGTTGCAAAGTCGTTCAATGAGGCACTTGGAATTGATGGTGTAGTTTTAACAAAGCTTGATGGTGACACAAGAGGTGGTGCTGCAATATCTGTTAAGAAAATAACAGGTAGGCCAATAAAATTTGCAGCAACAGGCGAGAAATTAAGTGATATAGAAGTATTCCATCCAGAAAGAATGGCATCAAGAATTCTTGGAATGGGTGATGTACTTTCAATTATAGAAAAGGCAGAAGAAGCAATAGACCTAGAGGAAGCAGAAAAAATAGAAAAACAGCTAAAAAAGAAAAAGGACTTAGATTTAGACGATTATTTGGTGCAGCTTAGACAAATAAAGAAAATGGGTTCTTTCTCATCATTACTAAAAATGATACCTGGTATGAACCAGCTAAAAGATGTTAAAGTAGATGACAAAGAATTTGTAAGAATTGAAGCAATAATTTCTTCTATGACAAAAGAAGAAAGGCAGAACCCAAAACTACTTAATGGAAATAGAAGGCTAAGAATTGCGAAGGGAAGCGGAACTTCAGTTCAAGAAATAAACAAATTTATGAAATCATTTGAAATGACACAAAAAATGATGAGGCAAATGAAAGACAGCAAGAATATGAAGAAGATGATGAGGGGGATGAATCCGGCTGACTTAAAAAACATGCTAAAATAGTTTGCAAATAATTGCGTTTTGGCGTTGTTGAACATCACTTCGAAACTCCTCAACGTGCAAAAAGCACGCCTGCGGGTTTCTTGCTCGTTCGCCTAGCCAAAAGCACAATTCTTTGCAAACTAAAGGAAAGAAGTCAGAAAAATAATTACAATTTTTCCTTGCCAAAATTTAATTCCTTTCCAGCAGGGAGTGAAGTGCAAGGAAAGCACAATAATTTGATATTAATTTTTAATATATATATACTTTTCAGGAGGTGAATTAAATGGTAAAAATAAGATTACAAAGACAAGGTGCAAAAAAGGCTCCATTCTACCATATAGTAGTTGCAGATTCTAGAAGCCCAAGAGATGGAAAAATAATTGAAAAAATAGG
>CALXSA010000042.1 GCA_944390995.1 uncultured Clostridia bacterium | reverse complement strand
GGTTGGAGGTGTAAGTACAGTAATGTATTGAGCTGACCAATACTAATAAATCGAGGGCTTAACCACAAAAAATATATGAAAAGAAGAAAGTAACCAAAAATTATCTCTATGTATTTTTGAGTGTGCTGTTTGAGAAGTGAGATATGTGAAGTGAGAATAGATATATTGAAACACTAAAAAGCATAAATTATTTCAAAAAAATTAGTAAAAGTACTTGTCAAAAGCAAGAGAAAGTATTATACTAATGGAGTGCTGATAAAAAGAAATAGCATAATAATTAGAAAAGCACACGAAAAAAGAATAAAATAGTTAATTCATACAGATTACGTTGAGACAATGTAGTTTGTATTGAAATAAATTTTCTGGTGATGATTACATAGAGGAAATACCTGTTCCCATTCCGAACACAGAAGTCAAGCTCTAATGTGCCGACGATATTTGCGGGTTACCCTGCTGAGAAAATAGGTTGTCGCCAGTGTATATATTCTCCGTTAGCTCAGTTGGTAGAGCGCTCGGCTGTTAACCGATAGGTCGTTGGTTCGAGTCCAACACGGAGAGCCAATAAGAGTAGCAGATAAGAAATTATCTGTTATTTTTTTATGTTCGCTAGTAATTTTTTGTTAGATGTTATATAATCTAATGCGTAGGATAAAGGAGGAATCTCAATGGAAATGATATATGGAACAAGCAATCAAGGCAAAGTTATTTCAATGACAAAAATATTAAAAGAAAATAATATTGATGCAAAACTATACACATTAAAGGATATAGGCTTTAATCAAAAAATAATAGAAGATGGAAAAACATTTGAGGAAAACTCGGCTATTAAAGCAAATGCAATAAAAAGCTTTTGTGAACAAAATAATATTAAAGACAAGATAATAATTACAGATGATGCGGGTTTATGTATAGACAAATTGAATGGGCAGCCGGGCGTATATTCTGCAAGATATGCAGGAGAGAATGCTACACAAATTGAAAAGCTGACTAAATTATTAAGTGAGATGAAGGAATATGAAAAAGAGGAAGACAGAACTTGCACATTTGTATGTGTATTAACAGCCATTTTGCCAGACGGAGAGAAGATAGTTGCAAGAGGAGAGTGCAAGGGTACAGTTGCTAAAACCCCAGGACAGTTAGGAGGTCTTACATATGTACCAATATTTATACCAGAAGGCTTTGACAAACCATTAAGTGACTTAGACGAGAAGACGTTTGAGGCTACACATAATCATAGGGATTTGGCTCTAAAGCAGCTCATTAAGGAGTTTGAAAAGAGAGGTATTTAACAAAAAGATTAATTCTAAGAAAAAATTCTAGTTTTAAACAAAAACTAGAATTTACTTTTAAACATAAATGTATTTAACAAAAAACACTCTAAGTCTTGTAATTATTTGCTAAAAATGATAAAATTTATATGCAAATTATAATATAAGTAAAGAAACGGCAATATTAATTAAATATATAAGAAGTATTATGCCTTTATTTTCTTTAAACTAGTGTTGGAAAGAAAAAAAGGTGGGAGCAGAGCTAATTGTATATCTTTGTTCCAATAAAAAGGAGGAGCTTTATATTGAATATTTTACAGATATGTCAAGAATTAACCAAAGAAGTACCTTCAGAACAAATTTACATGAATGAACCAATGAGCAAGCATACAACTTTTAAGGTTGGTGGAAATGCTGATATATTTATAAAAGTGAAGAACTTAGAGCAGCTAAAGTTTGTTATTAAGGTTGCGAAAAAAAATAATATACGTATTACAATTATTGGCAATGGAAGCAATTTGCTTGTAAAGGATAATGGTATAAGAGGAATAGTTGCTAAAATTGAGTTTGAAGATATAAAAATAGATGCAGACAATGCAATTGTAACAGTGGGAGCAGGCGTTAAACTTGGGTTACTTGCACAGGAGCTGTTGAAAAATGAATTGTCTGGTTTTGAGTTTGCATCTAGCATACCGGGTACAATTGGTGGCGCAGTGAGGATGAATGCTGGTGCATATGGCTCAGAGATGAAGGATATTGTTATTTCAACAAAGTGTTTAGATTTAAAGAGGTACAATATGCTTACTCAAAAGACGAACATAGATGATATAGAGATTGAGGAGTATATTGAAAAATCAGATGAACCTGAGATTGTGGAGTTAGACAATGACCAGCAGGAGTTTTCATACAGAGATAGTGTTTTCAGCAGCAAAAGGTATGTTATATTAGAGACAAAATTAAAACTACAAAATGGAGATAAAGAAGAAATTAAGCGTAAAATGGATGAGTTTTTGAAATCGAGAAAAGAGAAACAGCCGAACCTACCTAGTGCTGGCAGCACATTCAAGAGGGGTGATGGCTATATAACGGCGAAACTTATTGATGAGTGCGGGCTTAAAGGATATACGATAGGTGGGGCTCAGGTTTCAGAGAAGCATGCTGGTTTTATAGTGAATACAGGAGATGCTACTGCTCAGAATATTTTAGATTTAATAGAGCACATAAAACAAGTTGTTTATGAAAAGACAGGGAAACTAATTAAACTTGAGATTGAAATAATTGGAGATTAAGGAAGGATAGATTGGTACTATGAAAAGTTTTTTTAGATGGTTTAATTCAAATACGAAAATAAAAAGGTGGATATTGCTTATTTTAGTGGGAATTGCAGCGTGTTGCTATGGAATGGCGATAGTTCTGACAAGCAGACAAATGGAATTCATAGATGTCGCAAAAGTTGTTGCAATTTTTGTGGTTGGCTTTATCTTTGTTGTATATGGTATTGTGGCGATACAACGAAGAACATTAGAGATTCTTGTTGAGGATACTGATAACAGGGTGAAGGATGACAAGTCTAAGGTTAAGTCTTTAATTTTTAATAAAAAAGTATACAATCAAGGACCAAAAGTTGTTGTGATTGGTGGTGGAAATGGTCTGAATTCAGTTTTAAAGGGCCTAAAGAACTACACAGACAATATTACAGCAATTGTTACTGTATCAGATTATGGACAAGGGAAAACAGAGTCGAGGAAGCAGTTGGAAACACTACCTTTGGATGATATAAAGGAGAGTATTGTGGCTCTTTCTTCTAATGAGGAAGAAATGGAAAAGCTAATGAATTTTAAATTTCCATCTGGCAGGCTTGGCAATTTATCTTTTAGCGACATATATTTTTTGGCAATGCAAGATTTACACAAGGATTTTGCAGAGTCGGTGAAACAGTCTGAGAACATATTTAATATAACTGGTAAGGTTTTGCCTGTTACTATGGAGGAAATTAATATTTGTGCAGAGCTTGAGGATGGCACTGTAATTGAAAGCAAGGATAAAATTCCTGAAGTTATTAACAACAAGACATGTAAAATAAGTAGAATATTTATTAGTCCGTCAAATTGCAAACCTGCTCCTGGAGTTATTGAGGCTATCATGGAGGCTGATGCTATAGTAATTGGACCGGGTAGTTTATATACAAATGTTATTCCAAACTTATTAGTAAAAGGTGTCGCAAAGGCAATTAAAGAGAGCAAAGGGTTTAAGATATATGTTAGCAATTTAATGACTGAACCTGGACAAACAGATAATTACAGCTTGTCTGAGCATATCAAGGCGATAAATGAGCATGCTGGAAAGGGTATTATAGAGTATTGCATGTATGATACTGGCGAGATTATTCCAGAATACATAAGAAAATATAATATGGAGGGGTCTGAGCTTGTAGAGCAAGACACATCAAAGGTTAAAGTTGAGGGTGTATATTTAATTCAGAGAAAATTATCACATATTGAAAACGGCTTTATACGCCACAACCCTGACGCGATTGCTGCATCAATAATTCAATTGATTTGCGATGATTTGAAGTTTAATAATATGGAAAATAATGCGCAGTATGTAATGCTAAAGCAAAGATTGAAGACTAGCAAAAAGACTTTAAAGCAACAGGCTAAAGAGACTGGAAATAAAATTAAGAATGACAAAAAGAAAAAGGGCAATAGAATGAAAGGTAAAGAGAGGAAAAGCAAGTTTTTTGAAAAATACAGTGAGAGGATACAATCAATACAAGAATCGGACTTGAAGCAAAAGGAAAAGAAAAAAATGCAAGACAAGAAAATTGGACGTTAGCGGAAGCAGAGCTTCCGACGCCCACATGTGCGTTAAAAACATACAAAAAAATTATTTTGAAAAGTGAATAATGGAGGGAACAAATGAAATTTGAAAAAAGTGAGATAACTTTAGAAGAAGGTTTAAAAAAAGAATGGTTGATAACAAATGGAATTGGAGGCTATAGTAGTTCTACAATTATCGGGGCGAATACAAGAAAATACCATGGACTATTAGTAGCACCATTAATGCCACCTGGAAATAGGCAGGTGATACTATCTAAGGTGGATGAGGGCATAGAGGTAGAAGGTAGAAATTATAGCTTATATACCAATGTATGCGAGAACAATATATCAGATGGTTACAAAAACTTGGTAAGCTTTGAAAAGGAATATATACCTGTTTTTACATATCAAGTGGAAGATATTAATGTAAAGAAATTTGTTTGTATGGAACATGGGAAAAATCTAGTTTCAGTATATTACTATGTAAAAAATGGTGAAAAGAAAGCTAGACTCACATTAGCGCCAATTGTTAATTTTAGGGGCTTTCATACAGTTAATACAAAAGAAAATATCGATGTACAGCAAAACATTGCGAATAACAAAGTAAGCCTTATTTTTGATGGAAATCAGCAAAACCCAATATATTTTTATGCTTCTGAAGGTAGATATATAAAACACGACAATGATATGTTTAGGGGAATGTATTACATAGAGGAAGAAAAAAGAGGACAAGCAGCTAAAGAAAATCATGTGGTTCCTGGTGTTTATGAAATTGAGTTAGAGCCAAATGAGAGCAAGTACATAACATTCGTATGCTCACTAGAGCAAAACATAGAAGAAATAGATGGAAAAGATTTGATAAATAAGGAAATTGTTAGATTAAGTACTATAATATACAATACTGATTTGTTAGACGATAAAAAGAAAGAGGCAAAAGACCCTGAGTATATTAACATGGTAAAGAACTTTGTTATTGCTACAGATAATTTTGTGGTGTATAGGCCATCATTTGCCTTATATACTTTAATTGCTGGCTATCCATGGTTCTTAGACTGGGGAAGGGATACATTAATTGCTTTTGAGGGAACTTTGCTAAAAACAAGAAGATTTAGCGAAGCAAAAGAAGTTCTTCTTACTTGTATTAGGGATATTAAATATGGTCTAGTACCAAATGGTTATTCTGGTTATGATTCAAGACCATTATATAATAGTGTAGATGCATCACTTTTATTGTTTGAAGCAACAAAAAGGTTTTTAAACTATACTAACGAATATGAATGGGTAAGAGAGAATATTTATCCTTCTTTGGTAAGAATAATGAATGCTTACCAAGACAGAATAGACATAGATGGAAACAATATTTATATGGACAAAGATTGTTTGATTTCGTCCGGAACAGAAAACATCCAAAACACATGGATGGATGCAAAGATAGGAGATTATGTCGTAACTCCTAGAAATGGTAAGGCTGTAGAGACTAATAGCATGTGGTATAATGCTTTAAAACTGATGGAGGAGTTTACCATTTTAATGAGGGGAAAAGAGGAATCAAAAAGATATGCTGACCTAGCTAAAAAATGCAAAAAGAGTTTTAATGAGAAGTTCTATAATAAAAGAAGGAAATCATTATACGATGTTTTAGGAGATTCTAAAATAAGGCCGAACCAATTATTTGCATTATCTCTTTCATACCCAGTTATAGAGCCGAACTCGGAAATGGCAAGTGAAATAATGAACACGGTAGAGAAAAAACTACTTACTCCATATGGCTTACGTACTCTAGCGAAAGGAGAACCTGGTTATACCGAAAGGTATGAGGGAGACATGGTAAAAAGAGATATGAGCTATCATCAAGGAGTTATATGGCCTTGGCTTCTAGGTTTGTATTACGATGCTTTAAGAAATATGGTTAAAACCGAAAAAAACAAGAGTAAAAAGAAAGAGCTAGAAAAAAAGATTTTAGAATTTAAGGAAAGTGTGAAGAAGACATTTACAAAGGAAATGCTAGAAGGTAAAACAGTTGGAAGTATTTGCGAATTATACGATATAGAAAATAAAGTATATATGCCACAAGGTACAATTGCTCAATGTTGGAGCGTGGCTGAGGTTTTTAGAATAATACTTTAGAATTAGGTCGGGAGAGAATGAAATTTGGTACAGCCAAAATTGTCATTCTTTTCCAACCAGTGATTGTGAACCAGAAAGGGAATGAGAATAAAAATGAGAATTTTAGGAATTGACCCAGGCTTTGCAATAACGGGATATAGTGTGATTGATTATATAGGAAATAAGTTTCAATTAATAACTTCAGGTGCAGTATTAACAAAAGCTGGAGAATCTTTTCCGACAAGGCTTTTAAAACTTAATAATGACCTAGAAGAAATAATAGATAACTATAAACCAGATGCAATATCTGTGGAAGAATTATTTTTCAACAACAATGCCAAAACTGCGATAAATGTTGCACAGGCAAGGGGAGTAATATTAGTAGTAGGATGCAGAAAAAATATACCCACATATGAATATACTCCATTACAGATAAAACAAGCTGTAGTAGGATATGGTAGAGCAGATAAAATACAAGTACAAAAGATGGTAAAAACGATACTTGGAGTTGAGAAATTACCAAAATTGGATGATACAACAGATAGCATGGCAGCAGCAATATGCCATGCGCACTCATCAAAATTCGCGGTCAAACTTTAAACTTGCAAGTTAGAAACACTCCTTTTTGTCCACAAGTTGGACGTTAAGGAAGCTTGAGGAGGTAGTATGTCAGTTAAATTATTGTATGGAGAGGAAACGTATTTATTAGAGACAAGGCTAAAGAAAATTAAAAAAGAGTTTGGGGAATTAGTAAAAGGAATTAACTTTATACAAATTGATGAGAGTAATGTGAATGAGCTGATTGACGATATAGAAACCCCAGCTTTTGGCTTTTCTAAGAAATTAATCGTGGCAAGAAATTCTGGCTTGTTTAAAAAAGAAAAGAAAACTGCAAAAGGTCAAGAACTTGCACAGAATAAATTAATTGAAAAAATAGCAGACTATATAAATGAAAATATAGAACTGATAAATGATGCAGTAGAGTTGATTTTCATTGAGGAAACGGCCGAGAAAAATAGTCTATATAAGGCAATAGAAAAAAATGGGGAAGTTCTGTCGTTTCCATTACTAAAACTTCCAGAACTAATTTCAAACATCCAAAAAATATGTAATGCATATAAAGTAAAAATAGATAGTGGTACAGCGAGATATTTTGTGGAGACATGTGGAACTAATATGCAAGACTTAATTAATGAAATTAGAAAACTGATTGAGTATGTTGGAAAAGACGGAGTTATTACTAGAAAAGAAATTGAACTATTAGCAATTAAGCAGATGGATAGTATAATATTTGATTTGACTGATAATTTGGGAAAAAGAGATACTAGAAAAGCGATTGAAGTGTTGAACAATCTAATTTATGAAAAAGAGCCCATACAGAAAATACTTATAACACTATACAATCATTTTAAAAAGTTATATATAGTTAAAATAGCAGAAAAATACAGAAAAGATTTGGCAACTTCTATGAAATTAAAGCCAAACCAATTGTTCTTGACATCAAAGTATAAGATGCAGGCTAGTTATTTTTCACAAAATGAAATTGAGCAAATCCTAGAGGAATTTATAAACCTTGATGCAAATTACAAAGTCGGGTTAATTGATATTAATGTGGGGCTAGAGGCAATACTTTGCAGGTATTGCTCATAAGTTAAATAAAATCATTGCTATTCCCCAAAAACTGTGTTATAATTAGAGACATAATCTCTTTATTATTCCTCTAGCAGCATTTAAGAGATTACAAAACAAATTGAAGGAGGAAAAAATCATGAAGCGGATGCAAATGACAGTCGAGAACTACACCATTTTCGAGGCTGTTAAAGCAAAAGGAGGCAGTAGAGAACAACTCTGCAAGATTCAGTTTAAAGAAACTGAAGAAGAACCTGTCTTTTCTGCTGATACTGTGATTGGCAGAAAGAAACTTGTCACCCTGCTTGATTGGGCAGGAGTTCGCTATATGGGCGAACTGAAAGATAAGGAGTTCATGGTGGTTTTCCATGAACAGTACCGACAGATTTATGCCCTTGGAAACGAGAAGGGCGAGTTCATCAAAGTCAATGGGGAAGAGGACGCAATTTATGCGTACTCTGAGCTGTAAGTTTTAGCATCCAATTCAAAGGCAGCCCTATCTTAGGGCTGCCTTTCTTTAATCATAGGAAATTGTATATCTGTAATTATAAAAATTTTATCCACTGTAACCTGTTCTATTAATAATATCATCGCTTATTTCTTGAACAGTTTGAGATGGAGTATAATTAGTTTCGCCAAATAAGTCCTCATGAAGCTGGCTTACGTTTGATTCTAATGTAACAGGTACACCATACCATGCATCTGAAGAATAACCTTGAACATCATATGGCCAGCCAGAACTTTCTGATATGTTGAAAGATAATGCTGATGGAGCCATTGCAATAATTTCGTTGTTTGACATGTTAGTAGAAATGTGAGGCAATACTACATCAACAAAATCTAATAATTCAGAAACTCCCATTGTTTTTACCTCGCTGAATACGGCGTCAAGCACTGTCCTAATCCTTTCGGCTCTTTGGTAGTCTGAGTCAATTTTTCTAATTCTAGCATAAGCCAAAGCTTGGTCACCATCTAAAGTATATGTGCCTCCAGAAGATAAGCCAATTTGTTCAGCTTCAGCATCAGAAAGTGTTAATTCAATACCTCCCAAAGTATCCACAACAATTTTAACAGTTTCAAAATTAACAGTAACAAACTCAGTAATGTTCAAGTCCAAATTTCGATTTATTGTGCTAAGAGCAAGTTCAGGTCCGCCATAAGCATATGCGTGTGTAATCTTGTCCAACCCATACCCGTCTATATCTACATAAGTATCTCTATAAATTGAGGTCAAATTAACGTCTTTTGTTTCCTGATTAATACTTACAATAATAATTGAATCGCTCCTTGAATTGTTAAAGCTATCATCTCTAGTATCTAAACCAAAAAGAGCAATGTTTCGGTAACCATCTAAATTCTCTGCAACACCAGAATTCACTGCAACAAGGCTTTTATCGAAGTCAATATGATTTAACCCACCTAGCTTGTACGAAATGTATGCATAGCCAGAACCAAGCAAAATGGCTAATATAATTATTATAACTAAAAAGAATATGCCTAGCCCTTTCAAAAAACCGCCTTTTTCAGAATAAATAGTATTTTTAAAATTTAACTCCATTTTTGCTCACATCCATTCATATTAATATATAAAAAATTTTACACTACAAATTGTAACAAAAAAACAAATATAATTCAAGTGCGCAAAAATAATATTTATGGAAGCCTAATTTATAGCGAAATTTATTCCACGAGCAACGACATCTTTCATTTTCTCAATTAATGCATCAATTTCTTTAGGAGTAACTATAAAATTATATTCTTCTGGAGCCAAAATCTCCTTTATAATATTATACTTGTCATCTTCTTGTAATTTATTAAGGAAATCATTAGACTCGCCTTGCTCTTGAACCTTTTGAATAAATAGAGTTAAGCTGTCTGCTGCAATTGTTGCAGCCTCTACAACTGTAGGAATTCCAAGAGCTATTACAGGAATGCCCAGACTCTCCTGAGTTACTTCTTTTCTTGCATTGCCTACGCCTGCACCTGGAACGATACCCGTATCTGCTAGTTGAACAGAGCTACTGATTCTCTCGATGCTTCTTGAAGCCAAAGCATCAATAACAATAACCAATTTCGGTTTTACATTATCAACAATTCCCTTGAGAATTTCGACAGTTTCTATTCCTGTAGTTCCAAGAACGCCGGGAGACACGGCGCTAACTTCTCTAGTGCTTTTATCCATTACTTCTGGCATGTATTCTAAAAGATGTCTTGTTACATCAACTTCATTAATTACTTTTGGCCCCAAAGCATCTGGTGTTACATAAATATTACCCAAGCCAACAACTAAAATAGGGTCTTGTGGTTCTACGTGCTTTTGTAGCAATTCTTTTAGCTCTTTTGTTAAAACCTCAGAAGCTGCTTGAATTTCATTATTGCCTGCAATTTTCAAACTTTTAAAATCAATTGTAATATAATTGCCAATAGGTTTTCCAATAGCGTTTTTTCCATTTTCGTTTGTAACCTTTACACGAGAAATATTAATATTGTCGTTTACTTTTTCCTCCTCGGTTTCGATTCCATCAATTTCTTCCTTCAGATTGTTAGCCTTCCTATATAAGTCTTTTCTCTCTGAAGCCAAATCAGTCCTAAAATTATAATTATTTTCCAACTTCAACATACCTCCTACGAAAACAATATTTGTAATATTGTTTGAATAATTTTAAATTTTATACATAATTTAAAAAACTGTTTTTCTCCTCCGTCCCCAAAAACAGTTTTTTTACAAATAAAAGGTTTACGAACGGCAAATATAATGATATAATGACTAAGGAAAAATGGAGGTTACATATGAAGTGGAATGAAGATATTTTAAATAAATTAGAACCGGAAATTTCTAATATAGAGGAGAAAAAGAAATTGGCGGAAAGAATTGCAGAAAAAGTAGAAGATGGACAAGTTATTGGGTTTGGCTCTGGCTCTACATCGTACTTAGCTACTATTGCAATAGCGGAAAAAATTAAGAAGGAAGATATAAAAATAAAAGCAATTCCAACATCTTTTGAGATAAACATGCTATGTGGATATTTAGAAATACCAACAACAAATTTGCTTGAAGCTAAACCGGACTGGTGCTTTGATGGAGCAGATGAAGTTGATGGCAACAATTGGCTTATTAAAGGTAGGGGAGGCGCGATGTTTAAGGAAAAGTTAAATATTGTAAATTCTCCGATTACGTATATTTTAATAGATAAAAGCAAAGAGGTATCTAAGCTTGGAAGCAAATTCAAAGTTCCAGTAGAGTGTTTTCCTAATAGCGTAAATTTTGTTAAACAAGAGCTTGGAAAGCTAGGTGGAAATGATATTTCTTTGAGAGAGGCTAAGGGCAAGGATGGACCTGTTATAACTGAGAATGGAAATGTTATACTAGATGTGAGGTTTGAAAATATAACTAAAGAGCTTGAAAAACAGATTAAATCAATAACTGGTGTTATTGAAAGTGGACTATTTATTGATTATAATGTAGAAGTAATTAAATGAAAAATATATGTGACAGCAAGATGAAATCAAATACAGCAATATAAATGCTGTAGTAAGTTACATAAACATTAATGAAAGGTACGATAATTATGTGGGGAGATATAGTAATTGCTTTCTTGCTTGCCTTTATTACTGCATTTGTGGTTACACCACACACAATGAGATTGGCGAAAAAAGTTGGAGCAATAGATATACCAAATGATAGAAGAGTAAATAAAAAACCAATGCCAAGGCTTCGGAGGCTTGGCTGTAATAGCAGGTTTCCTAGTTTCTGTAGTTTATTTGCTAATTACAACTACTTTAGAGGGGAAAATTAACCTGTTTGGAGAAGAAAATTACTTCATGAATTTAATAGGATTTTTG
>CALXSA010000041.1 GCA_944390995.1 uncultured Clostridia bacterium | reverse complement strand
TATAATATAGTGTGCTAAATTTATTGCACGTTCTTCTATATACATTTTTCCCAATTTTAAAAACCCCCCTAAGAAACTATGTTTTGTAACATTGTATTCTTAGAGTAAGTCCATTAGAACTAAAAGAAATTTAAAGTTTTTACGATGCGGAAGAATAGGAATATGGTAAAAAAAACTATTCGCACAGAAAATATAACACGTTGAATCACTCACAATTTTACAATATTCGACATAATATATAATGGTTGATTGTTTAACAGAGGTGATTATGTTGAAGGAGATAAGAAAAGGAGACGTTGTTGCGAGAATTTCTCACAACAAAGATGTAATATTTGTTGTTGATAGAGTAATAAATAATAAAATAGTTTGGCTTACCGGAATTACGACTAGACTTAAAGCCGACGCGCCCATAGATGATGTGGAAGTTATAGAAAAAAGCGAAATACAGAAAATATATGACGACGTAAACGAAAAAATAAAAAAAGAAGCAAATAGTATTGAAATAGAAAGAAATAATTTTCTGAAAAGAAGTGACAAAGTAATATACACTGGCAAAATTCTGCATTTAGATGGAGATAAGAGATATAGCGAGAAATCGAATATGTATTATAGAAAAATGGGGCTTAGAGCTGTGGTGAGGAATGTTCCGGAATATAGACAATCTGACGTGGTAAACACATTGATAGATAGATACAACCCAGACATCTTAGTTGTTACAGGCCATGACGGAATGCTCAAAAAAGGCAAGTTATATGAAGATTTATACAATTATAGGAACTCAAGATTTTTCGCTCAAACAGTTATCAATGCCAGAAGAAATGAAAAAGGAAAGAAATTGGTCATTTTTGCTGGAGCATGCCAAAGTTATTATGAGGCACTAATCAGTGCAGGAGCTAATTTTGCATCATCACCAGCAAGAATTTTAATAGATTTTATGGACCCGTTAGTTGTTGCAAGAAAAATTGCTACAACAGATTCGAATAAATTTTTGACGATAGGAGACATTGAAGATGAGCTTCGAGACGGGGAAAGAGGAATAAACCGGAGTAGGTGGAATGGGAAAGAAAAAAATTTTTACAAAATTGTAACAAAAATGTAATATAAATGTAATAATCGGAGAGGAAACCTGTCAAAGCCTTGAGACACAAGAGATACAAGCGTTCAACATACTTCTTCACTTTTTGACTTTGTCCCGTTTTTGTGATATTATTTAGCCATAAATAAGGAGTAGGTGATTGAATGATTTGCCAAAGAGATATAACAAGTTTGAAAACAGATATTGATGAAAAAGTGGGACAAAAAATTATAGTAAAAGGTTCACTTGGAAGGAGTAAATCGTTTGTAAAGGAGGCTACTATCGAAAAGACTTATCCAAATTTATTTATAATTAAGTTTGACGAAAGCGATAGAAATGTAAGTTATAGTTATACTGACATATTAACTAGAACTATTGAAGTGGATGTGTTTGATGGAAATGGATATAGCCCATTAATACCACCGATTTCAGCAGTTCAATTATAAGGTAATTCACCATATGTGCGTTTTTCTTTGCTAATACGCACGGTTCAAGGTAAATTAACCTTGTTGTTTTAGAAATTTCTAGCGAAATTTCCTGCACAATAAGGTAAGTTGCTTTGCAAATATGCACAGCCCAAAGAAACATAGCAAAAAATTCCTAGAAATAGGAATTTTTTTTTGTGGAGCTAATATATATTAAGTAATTAGAATTTAAGGAGGGGTATTTCATGGCAATAGAAGCTACCAGAAACAATATATGTGTAAACCACATAATAGGACAAAAAACAGAGAACTTTGTGGTTGAAGGAGATAGCATTATTCCAGATATAAAGCCAGATATTATCGGTCAGATAAGTACAAGTGGAACAGTGTGCATTTATAAAAAAGAGCTAAGTGAGGGGAAAATAAGGCTAGATGGGGGAATAGATACATATGTAATGTACTTGGCTGATGATGAGAAAAGCAGTGTAAGGAGTGTTAATGTTAATTTGGATTTCACGCAGATAGTCGAGATGGAAAAAGTGAGTTCTGGAATGAATTTAGAAACAAATGTTAAGCTTAAAAATATAGAATGTAAGATAATAAATGGAAGAAAGATTAACCTTAAAGCGTTTTTAGAGGTAAATGTAAAGGTAACTTCAACAGAAGAGTTGGATATTATTAATGAGATAAATTCAAATGGAATACAAATGCTAAACGAGAATATGAGCATTAATTCGTTCATTGGTGGCGGAAGTGTGAAAGCATATGCAAAAGACACAATAGTAATTGACAGCATAGACAATTTGGCGGAAATAATGAAATCAGATTTGAGCATTATGAATAAAGACGTGAAGATTAGCTATAACAGGGTGTTGGCAAAAGCCGATTTGAATTTGAGAATAATGTATTTAACTGATGATAACAGAATAAACACAATAGAAAGTACAATTCCTATCATGGGCTTTATAGACATAGAGAATGTGTCTGAAGATAATTTGTGCGATACAAGGTACGAGATAAAAAATGTGGTTTTGAAGCCAAACAGTGTAGAAGAACATTCAATATATGTCGAAGCGGAAGTTGAGATTTCGTGTGGAGTGTATAGGACGCAAGAGATAAATATTATACAAGACTTATACAGCCCTACGGCAAATATTATGTTTACAAAAAAACAAGTGCAAATTTTGCAAAAAATAGAAAGTATGCAAGGCACATGCAATGTAAGAGAAAAGCAAGTTATACCAGAAATTGGCTCAAACAAAATTTATGATGTTGCATTAAGCGTGGATATTACAAAGAAAACTTTATTGAATGACAGAATATTATTTGAGGGCGAATTAAACTTAGACTACATTTTCGATGCAGGAAATAACAGTGTGGACACGAAGAAAAGCAAAATACCATTTAGTTTTAATTTGGACTTCGACGGCATAAATCAAAATTCAAATGTTGAAACAAGTACCGAAATAAGTATGCAAAATTTTGTGATAACAGAAGACGGAAGCATAGACGTGAAGGTAGATGTGGTGTTTAATGTAATGTTAATTAAAAATGCAATGATAAATATAATAGATGATATTAATGAAGCGGAAAACAGGGACTTTGAGTCGTATAGTTTAATTATCTATTATGTAAAAAGTGGGGATACATTGTGGAATATTGCAAAGAGATTTAGAAGCACAGTAGATGAGATAGCAAGGATTAATGGAATAGAAGACGTAGATAGGTTGAATGTGGGTGAGCAATTATTTATTCCTAGATATAATGGATAAAAAAGAGCAAAAAATATTTACGAGGCACAAAATAAAATTGCCAAAACTGAACTTAGGAAGAATAAAGCAAAACAGAAAAGCAAAAAAACTAATAAAAATATTTTTAGTGCTACTAATTGCAGTAATAGTAATGAAATGCGCAATTGACGGAATTATGCCGATTATAGATGAACAATGCAAAAACATGGCTAAGTCAATTGCAACAAAAATATCGAATGCGGAAGCAACAAGGGTAATGGCAGAGTATAAATACGAAGATTTTTTCGAAGTCGTAAAAGATGACGAGAATAACATAAAGATGATAAATGCTAACATGATAACGATTAACAGAGTTATATCAGACATTCCAATATTAATTCAAGAGGAAATAGAGAAAGAAGAAAACAGCACATTTACGTTAAAGCTTCGGAAGTTTTACAGGAAGCAAGTTTTTTTCTGGAATGGGACCAGATATAAAAATGCAAATGTTACTTGATGGAAGCGTTGAAACAGACCTAAAGTCGGAGTTTAAAGAAGCAGGCATAAATCAAACATTGCACAGAATATATCTTGAAGTTAGATGCAATGTGAATATATTAACACCATATGATGTAATAAATGAGACAATAGTTAATCAAGTGCTATTGATAGAAGGGCTGATTGTAGGAAACATACCAGATGCGTACTATAATCTAGAAGGACTAAACAGCGACCAAATGATGGAAATGATGGATTAAAAAAGCAACAATCTGTAATGATTGTTGCTTTTTTCGTAAGACCTTCGGCGTAGGCCAAAAGCCATTGTAATTATCTCTTGCTAAATTGAGGTGCTTTTCTTGCTTTCTTAAGACCATATTTCTTTCTCTCTTTTGCACGAGGGTCTCTTGTTAAGAAACCAGCAGATTTAAGAATAGGTCTGTATTCGCTATTAGCCTCTAATAATGCTCTTGCAATACCTAAACGAATTGCACCAGCTTGGCCTGTGAAACCTCCACCTTGAACCTTACAAATTACATCATACTTATCTGTAGTATTTGTAGCAGTTAGTGGTTGTCTAACTATAACTTTTAAAGTATCTGTTCCTAAATATTCATCTATATTTTTTCCGTTTATAGTAATTGTTCCTTTGCCTTCTACCAATCTAACTCTAGCAATAGAACTTTTTCTTCTTCCTGTACCATAAAACATTATTTTATCTGTTTTTGCTTTAGGCATTTTCAATATCCTCCTTTAATTAAAATTTCCAAACTTCTGGTTTTTGAGCAGCATTTTCATGTTCGCTACCTGCATAAACTCTTAATTTTCTAAGCATTTGTCTTCCTAAACTATTGTGAGGAAGCATACCCTTTACAGCACGCATCATCATTTTTTCAGGACTTTTTGCTAATAAATCTTTAGCCTTAATTTCTTTTAAGCCACCAATGTATCCAGAATGATGTCTGTATATTTTTTGGTCTAACTTCTTACCTGTTAAAACTACTTTGCTACAATTTAATATAATAACATGGTCTCCAGTATCTAAATGTGGAGTATAAGTTGGTTTGTGTTTTCCTCTTAATAATTTAGCAGCCTCTGTAGCAACTCTACCTAACGGTTTATCAGCTGCATCAATTATATACCATTTTCTTTCAATTTCACTTTTTTTAACACTATATGTTGTATTATTCATGGTAATATGTATCCTCCATTTCATCAATAAATTTTTAAAATATATATGAAACCATAGTAAAAAGCCACCGGGGAGAAGCTTATTTTCTGGTCATATTCAATATAATGCTATAAAATTATATAACAAAAAGTGGTAAATGTCAAGAAAAAAGCAGGAAAAAGTTACGAGCTTTACAAACACAATAGCTCCCTCACAACTTCTCCGGCTATTAAAAGTCCGGCAACAGAAGGAACGAAGCTAATGCTTGCAGGAGAAGTACCTTCTGTTTTAATAGGAACTTCTTTTGAATAAAGCACTTTCGAATGAGGAATACCTCTATTCTTCAATTCTTTCCTTATAACTTTTGCAAGAGGGCAGACCGAAGTTTTAGTAATATCCGTAATTTCAAACTTACTAGCATCAAGCTTATTTCCAGTTCCCATACAAGAAATCAACTTAATATTCTGAGTATAACAATATTCGATAATAGCAAGTTTTGAGCTAACAGTATCTATCGCATCTATAACATAGTCTATTTTAGAAGATGCAGAAGTACTATTGCCACAAAACTGTGCCATAATCTCACTCATTATACTTTCAATATTATCATCATTTACAAACTCTTTAATTGATACAACATTTGCACCAGGAGATATTTTCCCTATTCTATTAGCAGTGGCGTCAACCTTAGGTGTGCCAACTGTTGTAGTATCCGCAATCAATTGCCTGTTTATATTAGTAGCATCAACAACATCCTTGTCAACTATAGCAATGTTTTTGACGCCAGCACGTACTAACCCCTCAACAACATATGAGCCAACTCCGCCCAATCCAAACACAACAATATTAGCATTATTAATTATTTTCACTTTATCTTTACCAATCAACATTTCTGTTCTGTTTTGCCAATTATCCATAAGCACCTCCATTTTTTCGTTTTGGGGACAGGTCTCACAGCGAAAAAAATTTCGTTTTTGGGACACATCTACCATTCATTTGGCCAAATACATTTCATAACTTAATATAATATAAAACATTTTGACGTAAAAGGCAAGTGGTACGAAAATATATCTGCTCAAGAAAATGTGCAACTTTTGCACAAAAGTCGTTCGAAAAATGTGATAAATCTCACAAAAGTCCTTTGACTTTTGTGAAAACACACAATAAAATATCAATTGACGGCGCATAACAATACAAACAAAATTTTGCAAAACTATTGCATTTTTTTGAAATTATGATAAAATATAACATGCGATTGAATAAAATGCTGAAAATAAATAAAGCAACATGTACGCAAGATTGAGTCTAAAGAAAGGAGACATAATCAAAAGATTATGTGGTATAGATAGTATGATTTCATATTTAAAAGGAAAATTAGAAGCAAAAAATATAGATAGTGTAATAATTGAAGTGGGTGGAGTAGGATACAAAGTATTCATGTCAAGAAACTCAATAGATAACCTAGGCGATAGCGGGAAAGATGTGAAAGTGTTCACATACATGCGAGTTAGGGAGGATGATGTTAGCCTTTATGGTTTCCTTTCAAATGAGGAGCTAAAAATGTTTGAGCAACTTTTAGGCGTAAGTGGAGTTGGCGCAAAGTCTGCAATAAACATTTTGTCAAATATTTCTCCTTCAAGTTTTGCTTTGGCAATAATTTCAGGGGATATATCAAAGCTTAAAAGTTTACCTGGCATAGGGGCTAAATCGGCTCAGAGAATGATATTGGAGCTTAAGGATAAAATGAAAACAGTTGATGCGATTGAAACAGAGACAATACCATCAACATATGTACCAGCAAATGACAATACGAAGGATGCAATAGAGGCTTTACAGGTTTTGGGGTATGCAAGGCGCGATATAGATGTGGCACTAGCAAGAATAAATACTGAAGGTCTAACTGCAGAGGAGATTATTAAGCAAGGGCTAAAACAGTTGGGAATGTGAGGCAAAGTTGATTTTGCATCTATAGAGGAGTGGTTTAAAAGGGCTACAATTGCTTTCGACATCAAAATTCTCACGAATTTTGAGACGGCGGGAATATAGCCTTTAGCATTATTACGAATTTATAGAGGATATTAAATAAAATTTTTGTTAGAACGCAAATTTGTTAGAACGGAGATTAAAACGAAAGGGCTGAATGAGTATGGATTTAAGTCAACCTTTGGCATATAGGATGAGGCCAAAGACTTTGGATGAATATGTTGGACAAGAGCATATTTTAGGCAAGGACAAAATATTGTACAGGACAATAAAGGCAGACAGGCTCTCTAGCATTATTCTTTGGGGACCACCAGGATGTGGAAAAACATCGCTTGCAAGGGTTATAAGCAATACAACGAAATATAAATTTACTAGAATTAATGCAGTAACAGCTGGAATTGGAGATATAAAAAAGGCGATAGAAGAAGCGCAGAATTTGCTCCTTAACCCAAGTGGTAAATGCATATTGTTTATAGATGAGATTCATAGATTTAATAAATTGCAACAGGATGCGTTGTTGCCATATGTGGAAAACGGGACTGTAATACTTATTGGAGCTACAACCGAAAACCCATATTTTGAGGTTAACAAGGCTTTGATTTCAAGGTCGATGATTTGCAGGCTTAACCCTCTTACGGAAGATGACATATACAAAGTATTAAAAAGGACGCTTACATCAGAGGAGGGCTTAGCTAGTTTTAATGTAAAAATAGAAGATAGTACTTTAAGAAAAATTGCGGAAGTGTCAAATGGTGATGTTAGAACAGCACTCAACGGCTTGGAGGTAGCGGTGCTTACAACCAATGTTGAGCAAGATGGTTTTATACACATAACGGACGAAATTGCTGCCGAATGTGTGCAAAGAAGAAAAGCGGTTTTTGATAAAAATGGAGATAGCCACTATGACAACATTAGTGCATTCATCAAGTCTATGAGGGGAAGTGACCCAGATGCCACAGTGTTTTATTTAGCAAGAGCAATAGATGGTGGAGAGGACCCAATGTTTCTTGCAAGAAGAATTGTAATATGTGCATCAGAAGATGTGGGGCTAGCAGACCCTAATGCATTAGTAGTAGCTACATCCGCTATGCAAGCAGTGAATATGGTAGGAATGCCAGAGGCGAGGATAATTCTTTCGGAAGCGGCAATATATGTAGCGTTAGCGAAAAAGTCAAACGCATCATATTTGGCAATTGATAAGGCATTGTCAGATGTGCGAGATAAAGACACAGGAGAAATACCAATGCATATTAGAAATGCACCTGCTGAAGGAATGAAAGAATTTGGATATCATGAAGGATACAAGTATCCACATGACTATCCGGGACATTGGGTAGAACAACAATATTTGCCAGATAAAATGGTTGGAACGAAATATCTTGGAGAGATTTAAAACTTGCAAGTAGGGACACGTCTAAAATTGCAAAAAAATTGGACGAAATGTATTAGCGCATTTCGTCCAGTAATATATTATTCTTGAATTGTAACACTATTTCCGTTGTCCTCAATAGGCTTTGCTTGAACAGTTTCTGTATTAGGACTTGTATTAGTATCTACAATTTGGCTTTTTCTAGGTTTCTTTCTATCATTCTTAAACATTTCAGCTGCTGCACCTAAACTTGATAGAGCACCTGTTGCTTCGAATGGAAGAAATATTTTGTTTGCCTCTCCATTTGCGACCTCTTTTAATGTTTCCAAAGACTTAAGTTGAACTAATTTATCGTCTGGGTTTGCTTTCATGATAGCATCATAAACCATATGTACTTCCGCAGCCTTAGCTTCAGCCACTTTCTTAATTGCCTCGGCCTCACCGGCAGCCCTTCTAATTTGAGCTTCTTTGTCAGCCTCAGCCTCTAATATAGCAGCTTCTTTCTTACCTTCGGCAAGAGTGATTGCAGATTGTCTTTCACCTTCTGCTTGAAGAATTAAAGCTCTTTTATTTCTCTCTGCGTTCATCTGTTTTTCCATCGCATCACGGATGTCTGCTGGAGGTGTAATATCTTTAATTTCAACTCTGTCTATTTTACAACCCCATTGGTCTGTTGCTTCATCAAGCAATACTCTTAACTTATCGTTTATTGCGTCACGTGAACTGAATGTTGAGTCAAGGTCCATTTTACCAACAATATCACGTATTGTAGTGATTGCTAGGTATTCAATACCTTTCTTCAAACTTTGAATTTCATACACAGCTTTTGCTGGGTCCGTAACTTTATAGAACACAACTGTGTCTATTGTGATAGTAACGTTATCCTTTGTGATAACACCTTGTGGTGGAATGTCCATTGTTTGCTGTTTCAAGCTTACTATGCTACGAACATGGTCAAAGAATGGAACAATTATTGTAAGACCAGCATCAGCTAATTTATAGAACTTACCAAGTCTTTCAATAATATAAACCTCTGATTGTTTTACAATTCTGATTGTTTTAAATGCTATTATTACTATTATGATTAATAATACAATTAAAAATGCCATAACATCCTCCTAAAAAATATATTTATTTTAAAAATTAAAAACTAAAATTATTACTTATACTATTTTAAATAGTTGCTTCTGAAGACTCTGGAACATCAGAAACCTTTTTGACAACAGCCTTTACGCCATCAATTTCAACTATTTCAATTTCTGTATCCTTTGGAATATCAGTATCATCAACAGACTTTGCTGACCAAACATCGCCGTCTATTTTTACCTGACCATTTCCCTCAATGTTGTTTATTTTAGAAATAACAATTCCTTTTTTACCTATAATAGAATAAGCATTAGTTTTCACTTCTTTTGGTACCTTTATAAATTTATTCACAAGAGGTCTTGTAAATACCAAAAGTAAAGTAGAACTTACTAAAAATACAACAGACTGAATTATTATACTATCTGTTACAAAGCTTGTAACCATTGCAAGAAGTGCACCAATTCCAAGCCAAAAAACTAAAAAGCCAATTGTTGCCATTTCAATTATAAAAAATACTCCTGCGGCAATTAACCAAAACACCCACATATTAACCTCCATCTTTTTCTAATTGTTCTCATTTGATTTGAGCAAAAGCCCTAACAATATCTATTATACTATAAAATAAAGAAAAAAGAAATACTTTTTGTAAAAAAATAGAATTTCGTTTTGGGGACAGGTCTACTTCTTAGAACATTAAACAACAAATTCGAATATTACAAAAATATTACAGAAATATTACAAGTTCTTGACATTTTAATTAAACTATTGAAAACCAAAATCAAAGATGGTACAATAAAATTGAAAATGGCACATATAAAAGCTACAAGGGAGGAAAAAAATGAGAAAAAAGGCTGAAACCAGCATGGTTGTAAGAGAAAGTTTGCCCAATGAAACAAAAAAATAGGCAATAAGGTTGCCATAAAATAGATAAATAAATTTAGAGAACATAAATATTTTTCTGATATGAAAATAAATTTATGTTCTTTTTGAAAAAATGGAAAAAAATGTAAAAAATACAGTGAAAACTAAGGGAATATTCCCTTAATTTTTTTGTAATTTCTTTTAAATTGGAAATATTTACCAGCCTTTTTAAATCATAGGCAAGACAAATAAGTGCTACTTCTGTTTTAACAGCACTAAGTCCTCTACGAAGAAAATAAGTATAACCTAGAGAGCGTTTGATAGTACCGAAAGGGTGCTCAACTACGCACTTTCTAATGGTGTACATTTCAGAATTTTCTTCAAAACGTTTTTCAATTATGTCTAAGATGTCTTGATTAGCGTTTCTTGTAATTCTTCTGCCATCAACAGAATTGGTGCATTGGTGAAGATGAGGGCAACCGGCACAGTCAGAACAAAAATATTTGTAGCCAACAACAGTTGCTTCAGCATCAGTTTTGTTAAGCCTTCGCGAAAGGTTTCTTTTAAAAGTAAGGTGCTTGCCGGCGGGACAAATGTACAAATTACGTTTTTTATCGTATGTAAATTTATCAATAGAGTAGTCAGAGTTGTTAGTAGCATTTTTAGATTTGCTTGGTTTAACATAGACATCAGTACCTTTAGCTTCACAATTGGCAATTTGAGAGGAATTGAAGTAACCTTTATCAGCAATAGTAGCATCAGCAACAGAACCAAGAGTTTCCTCAGCTTTGTCTACCATATTTTCTAGTTGATTGGTATCGTTAATATCACTAACAACGTCAGTAGCAACAATAAGAGAATTTTTAGCATCGACAGCAGTTTGCATGTTGTAGGAAATGTCAGAGTTACAATGAGCAGTCATCATACGTCAGTGAGAGTGATTTGAGAAAGTTTCTGGTCTTTCATGTTTTTTTTAATTCAGTAAATTGTTCTACTTTTTTCTGATAGTTATCAATTTTCTCTTTAATAGGAATAATTGAATTAGTATCAACATCAGAAGCAGAGTTAGTATCTTCTTCAGATTTCTTAAGTAGAGCAGTATAATGTTCGATTTGAGAGTTGAAGTATGCGATAGTGTTGTCAATTTTTTTAATAGAATAGTATTTATTGCGAGAATTTTGTGCTCTGATTTTAGTGCCATCGATAACAATAGCTTTGTTATCCACAAAGCCGGCAAATTTAAGGAAAAGTACGAATTCCTTAAAAGTGTTTTGAATGGCAGTTTCATTAACTTTAACGAAGTCAGAGATTAAAGACTTAGAAGGAGAGATACCATTAATAAGCCACATGAGTTCGATATTACGAGAACATTCAGCAGCAAGTTTTCTTGAAGAACGTATGCCATTGATATAACCGTATATATGAAGTTTAATTAAGTCAAAACGGAAATAAGGCTGTTGCCCAGGAGCAGAAGAAGAAAAGACAATATAGCAAGTTCTTCAAGGTTAAGAGGATTTACAAA
>CALXSA010000040.1 GCA_944390995.1 uncultured Clostridia bacterium | reverse complement strand
TGTCGGTAGCAAATTTTTTGATTAACTGTAAAAGAACAAATTTTTTTTTAATAAATTTCAAAAAAATACTTGTCAAATGCATACTGATAGTATAAAATAAATTTGCACTTAGAGCAAAACAAAAGAGTACTAAGGTACTAAAAAATAAAAGTGTATGAAGTTCTTTGAAACTAAAAATGAAAAAAATGAATTAGTACTTTTTAGTTTTGAAGTAAAAGAGAAGTGTAAAAAATGTTAAAAACCAAACAAAAAAACGAACAGGAGATGAAAACGATGAGCCACAAAACCGTTGATACTGTAGAGAGAGAGAGAGTTTGCCCAATGAAATAAAAAAATAGGCAATAAGGTTGCCATAAAATAGATAAATAAATTTTGAGAACATAAATATTTTCTAGGATGAAAATAAATTTATGTTCTTTTTTAGAAAATGGAAGAATATGTAAAAAATATAGTGAAAATGAAGGGAATATTCCCTCAATTTTTTTGTAATTTCTTTTAAATTGGAAATGTTTACCAGTCTTTTTAAATCATAGGCAAGGGAAATAAGTGCTGCTTCTGTTTTAACAGCACTAAGTCCTCTACGAAGAAAATAAGTATATCCCAGAGAGCGTTTGATAGTACCGAAAGGGTGCTCAACTACGCACTTTCTAATGGTGTACATTTTAGGATTTTCTTCAAAACGTTTTTCAATTATGTCTAAGATATCTTGATTAGCGTTTCTTGTAATTCTTCTGCCATCAACAGAATTGGTGCACTGGTGAAGATGAGGGCAACCGGCACAGTCAGAACAAAAATATTCGTAGCCAACAACAGTTGCTTCAGCATCAGTTTTGTTAAGCCTTCGCGAAAGGTTTCTTTTAAAAGTAAGGTGTTTGCCGGCAGGGCAAATATATATATTGAGCTCTTTATCAAAGGTAAATTTATCAATAGAATAGTCCGAGTTGTTAGTAGCATTTTTAGATTTGCTTGGTTTAACATAAACATCAGTGCCTTTAGCTTCGCAATTGGCGATTTGAGAAGTATTGTAGTAACCTTTGTCAGCAATAGTAGCATCGGCGACAGAGCCAAGGGTTTCCTCGGCTTTATCAACCATATTTTCTAGTTGATTAGTATCATTAATATCACTAACAACATCAGTAGTAACAATAAGAGAATTTTTAGCATCAACAGCGGTCTGCATGTTGTAGGAAATGTCAGAGTTCCCATGAGAAGTCATCATACGAGAGTCGGGGTCAGTGAGAGTGATTTGAGAAAGTTTCTGGTCTTTCATGTTTTTTTTAAATTCAGTAAATTGTTCTACTTTTTTCTGGTAGTTATCAATTTTTTCTTTGAAAGGTATGATAGCGTTTTCGTCAATATCTTTATCGTCAAGGTCGTTTACTTCAGCTTTTTTAAGGAGGTATGTATAGTGTTTAATTTGAGACTCAAAGTATTCAATGGTGCTATCAATTTTTTTAATAGAGTAGTATTTAGTGCGAGAGTTTTGAGCTCTGATTTTAGTGCCATCGATAACAATAGCTTTGTTATCCACAAAGCCGGCAAATTTAAGGAAAAGTACGAATTCCTTAAAAGTGTTTTGAATGGCAGTTTCATTAACTTTAACGAAGTCAGAGATTAAAGACTTAGAAGGAGAGATACCATTAATAAGCCACATGAGTTCGATGTTACGAGAACATTCAGCAGCAAGTTTTCTAGAAGAACGTATACCATTGATATAACCATATAGATGAAGTTTAATTAAGTCAAAACGTGAATAAGGCTGTTGTCCAGGAGCAGAAGAAGCGAAGGTTATGTAGCCAAGTTCTTCGAGGTTAAGAGAATTGACAAAGGCGTCGAGAATTCTAACTGGACTGTCCTCTGGGATATAATCGTCAGGGCAAAATATAAAAGATTGGTTTCTATTAAAATTAGGAATACGTGGCATAAAAAGACCTCCTCAAAAAATAAATTGTTAAGAGAATAATATCATAAAAGGCGCAGAATATCAACGAAAAATGACAAAAAAAGAAAAATAAAATAAAAAATGCGAAAAATACTTGCCAAAAGAATGCTGATAGTATAAAATAGGCATGTAGAAAAAGAGAAAGAGAGGGAGAACGAAGGAAAATGAGAAAGAGACAAAACGCTAAAAGCCTTGGCGCTGTACACACACACACACACCAATCCTTATTCAATGGAGAAATTTGGCTATTCAAAAACATTATGTCAACAGAGCGGATTTGTTGGACAGTCTGGAGAGAGAGGAATAACTTTATTAGCGCTCGTGCTCACAATAGTATTATTAATAATATTAGCATCAGTAACAGTAAGTATGACACTAAGTAGTGGTCTTGCAGAACAAGCAAAACATTCAGCAACTACTATGCAAAATGCAGAACAAGAAGAACAGAAACAAATAGAAAATGCCACAGTTCAAATAAATGAAATAGTAGAGTCTATTAAAGGCAAGCCTTTACCAGATGATTCAATAATAATTGGAGAGCCACAATGGCAACCTGATGGAACAGCTAATGTTGAAGTAAGTACAACCGAAGAAGGTGTAACAATAGAGTATCAAATTGGCGGAACTGATGAAGAAAACTGGCAACCAGTAGAAGATGGCACAATAACAGGCGTTGAAAATGGAGAGACTATATATGTAAGAATTACAGATGGTGAGAAATCAAGCAAGCCACAAGAAAAGAAAATAGAAGACATAGGCAACCCAGTTGTAACAGTAAGTCCAGATGGGACAACTACAAATAGTATTTCTGTAAGTGTAAATGCAAGTGACAATGAAAGTGGAATGGCAGATAATGTAATATACACATATTACATTAAAGAGAGCACAGAGCCAGACAGCAATTACAAATCTCCAGAAGGAGCAACAGGAATAACAAACAACACATATACATTTACTGGACTAACGGCAGGTACAAGCTATGACATAAAAGTAGAAGTAAATGGAGACAGAGTAGGAAATGTTGGAACAGGAACTTTGCCAGGACAATCAACTGGTACAATACCTGGTGGGGATGAAAGTATAGAACAGGGCAAAATCACATTTGGACAAGCAAACTGGCAAGACGGAAAAGCAAGTGTGACAATAAGCACAAACACTGGCTTACATCTACAATATCAAAAGAATTCAACAGATAAGGATGGTTGGAAAGAAATAAACAACAATGGTACAATATCGGACCTAGAACATGGAGATACAGTATATGCAAGACTAACAGATGGCAACAATTATGGTGAACATACAAGTACAAATATACTTGACAATGAAGCTCCAGCAGATGCAGCAATACAGCCAAATATAACAAATTTGTTAATAGGCGAAACTCTAACAGCAACAGTAACCCACTCAGACGCAAAGAGTGGTGTGGATATGGAAAAGAGTGGCTGGGTAATGAATACAAATGCATCAGCAATGGGCACTGATGACACATCAGCATATACAGGAAAATTTACAACAAATGGAGAGACAATTACGCTAGATAGTAGCAATGCTGGAACATATTACCTACACGTCCTAACAACAGACGTGGCAGGAAATAAAACAGAGACTGTATCAAGCGCAATTACAATAAGTGCAATTACAGGAACTGTATCGCAAAATGGAGATGTGAGCTGGAGTGGAGGACAAGCAAGTTTAGTACTACAAAAGACAGAGGAACAATACAAAATTGTATATAAAATAAATGGGGAAGGAGAATGGCAAGAATATAACGGAACGAGTATTACAGGCTTGAGCCATGGAGACATAGTAACAGCTTGTTTGACAAATACAAGCCAAACAACATATGGACCAGAGACAGAGTTTGAAATAAAGGATGAAACAGCCCCAACAGTAACAGTAACAGCGCAAGGTTCACCAAGTACAAATAGTGTAACAATTACAGTACAAGCAAGCGATGAGCAAAGTGGAATGAAGGACAATGTAACATATACATATTATATTAAGCAAAGCACAGAGCCTGAAAGCAGCTACACTACACCAAGTGGAGCAAGTAATATCTCAAATGCACAGTATACATTTACAGGACTAACACAAGGCACAAATTATGACATTAAAGTAGAAGTAAATGGAGATAAAGCAGGAAACTCAGGAACGGATACAACCCAAGCGGCTACTGACACAGTGCCAGGAGCAGATACAGGACTAGAAACAGGAGCAATAACAGCAAGCCCTGTAACATGGTCAGGCGGCAAGGCAAGCACAACATTAACAACAAATGAAACAAGTTTTAAAATACAGTATCAAGTAAATAGCACAAGTGGAAGCTGGTCAGAAGCAGCAGACAGCCCAGTTACGGTAGGAAATTTAGACCACGGAAACACAGTATATGCAAGACTAACAGATGGGATAAATGCTGGAGATTATGCAGCAATAAATATATTAGACGGAACAGCTCCAACAGTAGGTATAACAATAAACGAAGTAACGGATAATAAAATAACAATAACGGTTTCAGCCGAGGATAAAGAGACAGGACTAGTTGACACGGGAACATACAAATATTATATAAATAATGAATTAAAAGAGACAAGCGAAAAAAACACTTATACATTCACTGGTTTGACGGGAAGCACGCAATACACAATCAGAGTAGAAGTTGTAGATAAAGCAGGAAACTCAGGAGACAAATCAGTCACACAGCAAACATTATCATCGAATGTGGCACCAAATAAACCAATCGCTACATTTAGTTCTAAAACAACGAGTTCAATTACAGTATCAGCAAGAGCTACAGATAATAATGGAGATAATTTAACATATACTTTATATACAAGTACTTCTTCAACAGGAAACTTTACAAAAAAAGCAACATCATCTTCAACAGCATCTGGAAATTCTGTATCGATGAGAGCATCAGGATTAAGACAATATACAAATTACTACTACTATGTGGAAGTAACAGATGGAAAACTAACAACTAAAGGAGATGTAAGTTCAGCAGTAAGGACATATTGTCCAGGAACAGGTTTGACATGTACAGGCCCATTTACTACTGAAAAGGAGTGCTCAACTTGTGGAGGCAGTGGAAGCATAAGAACAACCTGTACAGGAGGTAGAGTAAGTAGAACAACTGGAACATTTAATAACCAATGTAGTAGTCCTGGGTGCACGGGAAGACAACAATGGGCTAGAGGTAAATGTTCAAAATGTAGTACACAATTATATTATCATGTTTGGTGTTCATCATGCGGTTGGGATTCAGGAGATGAAACACCTCCAAGTAGTCACTCGAGAACTACAACATGTTCTGCATGCTCAGGTACAGGTTCTTCTGGAACTGTTTCATCACCATGTAAGCATGGAAAATACGCTACCCATAGTTATTGCTCACATGGATATACAAGCCAACATGATTAAAACTTTACACAGAAGTATTTGGGGCGTATGAATGGCTGAAATATGGAATTAATTAAACTCAGATAAAACAGAAGGTAAAAATTATGAATGCCTTCTGTTTCTTTAATGTGGAGACATACTTCAAAAAACAAGATACTCATTGGAACTTTCACTTGCTTTATTTTTTTAAGTATAGTAAAATATGAACAAATGTATGAATAAACGGAGGAGATTATGGTTGATTTAACACGGGAGTGTGCAGTTTGTAAAAGGAGTTGGCCCAAACAACCTACCACTTTTGCAAAAGCTTGGAATTAACACTTTGGGAGATTTAATTACTTTCTTCCCACGAAATTATGAGGATAGAAGCAAACCCAAAAAGATAAATGAGCTTGTAGATGGAGAAGAAGCTTTAATAGATGTGATCTGTGCAAGTCAGATGAATGAAACCAGGTTTGCAAGAAATAAAGTCATGCTGAAAATGCTTGTGCGCGATGAGACTGGAGATTGTGTACTAACTTGGTTTAATCAAACCTACTTAAAAAATAAGTTTAAAGTAGGGGAAAGGTACCAATTCTATGGGAAAGTGAGTGTAAAATATGGAAGAATAGAAATGGCAAGGCCTGTTTTTGACAAAGAGGGGCTAAATAAAAACACAGGAAAGATTATTCCAATTTATCCTCTTACATACAAGCTTTCTCAAAATAAGTTGCGAAGCATTATAGAAAATGGGCTTAAACTAGTTTTGGGACAATTAGAGGAAACAATACCTGAGTACATTTTAAAAGCATACAACTTAGAGGAAATCAACACTGCATTAAAGCAAATTCATTTTCCGACGAGTTTTGAAAACTACAGCAAAGCCAGAAGAAGGTTTGTTTTTGAGGAGTTGCTTACAGTGCAACTAGCACTATCTAGCCTGAAGTCTAGATATGTGCAAGAAACAGATGGAATAGTTTTTGACAAAAATGTAAAAATGTCGGACGTAATCAATTCATTGCCATTTAGGCTAACAAATGCGCAGCTAAGGGTACTGGAAGAAATAGATGGCGACATGGAGTCAAACAAGCCGATGAACAGATTGCTTCAAGGAGATGTGGGTTCAGGCAAAACAATTGTGTCAATTATTGCTGCATACAAGGCTGCAAAAAGCGGGTATCAGTCGGCAATAATGGCACCGACTGCAATACTTGCCGAACAGCATATGCAAGAGTTCACAAATATTTTGAATAAATTTGGGGTGAAATGTGAATTGCTGCTAGGAGGAATGAGAGCAAAGAAAAGAAATGAGGTGCTAGACCAACTAAAAAATGGAGAAATAGATGTTTTAATAGGAACTCATGCCCTTATTGTGGAAGATGTGGAGTTTAAAAACTTAGGGCTTGTAGTTACAGACGAGCAACACAGATTTGGCGTAAGGCAGAGAGCAAATATTGTTTCAAAAGGAGCAAACCCAGATGTGCTTGTTATGACTGCAACTCCAATACCAAGGACATTGGCGTTAATTTTGTACGGAGACCTAGACATTTCAATTATAGATGAGCTACCACCAAACAGAAAAAAGATTGAAACTTACCCTGTCACCAAAAACTATGAAAGGCGAGTAGAGGAGTTCATTCGCTCTAACGTGCAAAGTGGCAGACAAGCCTATGTTGTGTGTCCTTTAGTAGAAGATAGCGAGGAGTTTGACAATTTTAAATCTGTTATGGAAATTGCAGAAAAATACAAAGATACTGTATTTCCGGAGTTTAGAGTGGAGTATTTACACGGAAAAATGAAGCAAAAAGAAAAAGACGAAATTATGCATAAATTCAAAGATGGAGAGATACAAATATTAGTTTCTACCACGGTTATTGAGGTTGGTGTTAATGTACCAAATGCAAATATAATGGTTGTGCAAAATGCAGAGCACTTTGGACTAGCGCAACTTCACCAGCTTAGAGGCAGAGTAGGTAGAGGAGAGTATCAATCATATTGCATTTTGGTTTATGAAGGAAACTCTAAGACAACAAGAGAGAGAATGAAAATTATGAAAGACACGGACAACGGCTTTATTGTGGCGGAAAAAGACCTAGAGCTTAGAGGCTCAGGAGAATTCTTCGGAACTAGACAGCACGGACTTCCGGAATTCAAGATTGCAAACTTGTTTGAAGATGTATCAATTTTAAAAGAAGTACAGGGGCTATCAGCCCAGATTGAACAAACAGACCCAAGCTTGCAAAAAGAGGAGAACAAAAAACTACATGAATTAGTAAATGAGAAGTTTAAGGACAGAATTAGCATTTAATTTGTTGCGGAAGAATAATGTTTTTTGTATTTCTACGTATTCTAAAGCAAGGTATATGTATATTTTGAGACATTTTGAAGTACCGCGCAGCGACCAAACGAGCATTGAAAATGCGAGTGCGAATTCGAGAAACCTAGCACATAATCTACGTCACTTTATTGTCTTGGACAACAAGGTTCTGGGGTACCCTACTTGCAATCTAAGATTGCTTAGTAGGGTCAGGTTCTTATTATTGCTCTCGTTTAGCTGATGGCTCATATCAGAACTCTTTTTATACTCAATTTGTGCTTAGATGGTTTCGAACGGTAAGGTACAAAAAATTCGAATAAATATACATATACCTTGCTTTGTAATGCACATTTTATATAAAACCATTATTCTGTAGCCAAAATTTTTTTAAAATAGTGGAAAACTATTGACATTTACATAAAAACACAATATTATATATATGAATTTTGTAGAATTTTGTAAGATGGGAGAGAACATAAATGTATGCTAAGATGCTAACCTCAAAAATGGGTGGAGAACTGGTAAGTTTTAAGTTAGATGGCGAAGAAAAAATCCATCAGGGTTTAGACTGCGTAGATGAGAATGGCAAAGTGTATTGGAAAAGACATTGGCCAGTTTTATTCCCTGTAGTAGGTAAGCTAAAGAAAAATCAAACCATCATAAATGGCAGAATTTATGAAATGCCACAACATGGGTTTGCTAGAGATTTCGAATTTGAACCAATTACTAAATTGGATAATTTTCATTCATATGTTTTAAAAAGCAATAAGATTACGCAGAACAAATATCCTTACGACTTTGAGCTTTACACAACATATAGATTAGATGAGAATAAATTAACAACAATTTATAAAGTTATAAATACTGGAGATGCGACGCTTCCATTTGGAATTGGTGGGCATCCAGCGTTCAAAATAGACCAAGAGGAACTAAAAAAAGGCAACTATTATCTAGAATTTGAGGAAGATGAAGACAAAATACACTTTTTATACTTAGTAGATGGCTTAATTGGAACAGAGTATGCAAGAAACAACATGCTTGATAAAAGAAGAATTGCAATTGGACCAGATACTTTTAACAATGATGCACTTATTATGAAGGGAATAACCTCAAATAAAATTAGTCTGAAAAATAAAGCTACAGGAAAAACACTTCTTACGCTTGATTTCACAGGCTTTCCATATTTGGGTGTATGGTCTAAACCAAATGCGCCGTTCATTTGTATTGAGCCATGGTACTCAACAGCCGATACAATAAAGAGCACAGGGGTGTTCATACAAAAACAAGATATTTTATCACTAAAGCCAAAAGAAACTTTTGAATGCAAGTACACAGTAGAATTTTTTAATTAGCAAAGTTGCTTTGAAGAAACCAACTTTAATAAATTGCAATTGAAATTCTATTATTGCAGAGAGATAACATCACCTTAGGAAGGAGTGAAGTTTTCTATGGAAATGGCTATTAACTGCATAGCACTAATAATGGCACTAATTGGAGTTATAATAGTGTATGATGCGAGAATTCTTACAAAAAAATTATTCGGGTTTGGAGACCAGAACCAAGCTGCGTGGGGCTTGAAAATACTAGGTTTTGTTATTGCAATAATTGGAGCATTAATAATTTACTTTTAAATAATAGAAGGCAGAGTCATTCTGCCTTGGAATTATTTTTGTAGATTTCTTTTAAAGAAGCACTTGTGCTTAAAAGGATTTCGTATGCCTCCTTAAATGTTATATTATCAAAATCTAACGTAATTATTTTATCAACAATATTTTTCAATTTATTATTATTTATATAATCGGAGTAGTTTTCTATAACACCATATGTTTCATCAATTATCTTAAAAGGAAGTTCCTTCGCGATAATCAGTCTAAAATAATGTTCTTCCCTTGAAACAGGAAAACCACATTTTATTACATCTGGACTTAAATTGCCCACTTTCAAGTTTAACTCTTTAGAAATACGATTAGTGTCATCTTGAAGTGCTAAAAAGAAAATACCAGACTTGAAAAAATATATACAATCTGGGTCTTTCTTTTTTAGCTCAACGTATTTTGAATATAGTTTACCCGCACCCTTTCATACCTCCTTATAAATTCATAAGCATACACTTTTCAAAAAAATAATTTGGTGTAATAGAAGACGAATCTTCTATTACACATTGCATCAAAATATGCAAAAAAGTGCCAGATACGAGAATAAGGCACAACTATATAAAAATATAAAATTCGACACACCCATTATATATATAATTTTTTTCCATGTCAATACAAAATAGAAAATTTTTCTGTTGCAATGGAACCAGTTTTATGATATAGTTTAGCCGTAGCAAATAAAAAAACAAGGAGATAAAAAATGTCAAGGAGAGCAAAAAGAGAAGAAGAAAAAGTAAAAAGCAAAATTTTTAGTAAAATAATAGTTGTGGCAATATTTTTGGGAATAGTTTTCTTTGTGCTAAAAGTTGCGCCAAACTATAGAAACACTGATATAGCAGACAAAACCAACTTGGTAATAAACAACAGCAATGTTACAGCAGATTTGAAGCAAGAGCTGATAATAAGGGATGGAATAATATATATATCTAAAGAAGATATTGAAAATTTCTTTGACCCATATATATACTATGAACAGAATACAAACCAAATAATTACGACTTCTGACAACCAGATTGCAAGCATGGTGGTAGGAGAAAATTTTGTTACTAACAATGGCTCGCGAGTAGAAATGTCTGGAAGTGTTTTTCAGGAGAATGACACATATTACATTCCTTTCTCAAATTTGACAAATGTGTATAATGTGGAAATCAGCTATATTGAGTCATCTGATACAATAACTGTGGATTCGAAGGACAGAGAACAAGTTGTTGCAGATAGCAGGAAGGATAATGGAGTAAAAGCGTATCCAACTGTATTTTCGAGAGATGTTGACAAAATTGAACAGGGCGAAACTGTAACGATTGCAGCAGAGCCACAAGATGGATGGATTGAAGTTAGAACAGATACAGGCAAATTAGGGTATGTAAAAGAAAATACTTTAGTAAATGAGTACACTGTAAGAGAAGCTATAGAGCCTGAAAAGCAGATTGAAGGCAATATTAGCATGGTTTGGGACTATTATTCGGAGTATGTGTATGCACCAGATAGAACAGGAACTAACATTAAAGGCGTAAATGTAGTAAGCCCATCGTTCTTCTCTTTGGTAGATGAAGGGAAAGGCGAAATTACAGATAATGCAGGAGAAGAAGGCAAGAAATATGTGGAATGGGCTCATTCTAATGGAGACAAGGTATGGCCGATTGTTTCAAACAATTCGTATATAGAGACTACGGCGGAAATAATGAGGGACTACAACTTGAGGCAGACTTTAATAGAAAATATTGTAAGCCTAGTGCTAAAGTATGATTTGGATGGAATTAATATAGACTTTGAGTATATGTACGAGGAGGACAAAGACCTGTTCTCAAGATTTATAATAGAACTTAAACCTAGACTAGCAGAACTTGGAACAGTGCTTTCTGTAGATGTTACAGCACCAGACGGAAGCCCAGAATGGTCACTCTGCTTTGATAGAAATGTAATTGGAGATGTAGCTGATTACATAGTATTTATGGCATATGACCAAAATGGAATTTCTTCACCAGAGGAAGGTACAACAGCGGGATACAACTGGGTTAAAGCAAATGTGGAGAAGTTTTTGGGACAAGAAGGCGTTCAAGCTGAAAAATTAATACTTGGAGTTCCTTTCTACACTAGAGTGTGGGAAGAACACAATGGAGAAATAGAGAGTTCGACTATTGACATGAAAAGTATTGAAGAAATAGTGCCTGAAGGTGCAAGCAGGACATGGGACGACGATTTGAAACAGTACTACATAGAGTTTGTGCAAGATGGTGTTACGAATAAGATTTGGGTAGAGGACGAAGAATCTATAAAAGCCAAACTTTCATTAATCAGTGAATACAAATTGGCAGGAGCAGCATATTGGGAAAAAGATAGAGAACCAGACACACTTTGGAATGTTATTTCAGAAGCATTGGGAGTAGAGTAGGAAACGCTGGCAGCAAATGAGTTTATACAATATGTATTGTGTATGGAAGTTTGCTATAGATACATGAAGTTTTATGAAATATGAATAAATTAAAGCTCACATAAATATAATTAGACAAGATATATTTATGTGGGCTTTTTTGTGTGGAAGTACGCTTAAATGGTTTCGGGAGCATGCTTAGATTACTGAGCAGTAGTTAAAAGGAGGTACGAAATGACAATTGCATATATTAAGGAAGAAAAAAAGACAAGTTTTTTTCAAGGGCTTGAAGTTAATAATTTTGAAAACAACTATGTGATTTCGATTTACGACAAAGAGAAAAGTAGAATAAAGAACAAGCTTATAAAATACATACATAAATTAAAGATTGATACGCTAGTGTTTTCGGAAGATTTGGCGAAATATAAAGAAGAAATTTGCCAAATGATGCACGATTACATCATGGTTATAAACGGCAGAAAGGTGATGGAGTTTTTGCAGTTTGACATTATGAAGTACATATTAGAAAAGCAAAAAAAGGATATAAGGCAAGAGGAAAT
>CALXSA010000039.1 GCA_944390995.1 uncultured Clostridia bacterium | reverse complement strand
TTTATTATTTATTATATATCCCAAAAAAGCATCTTCATTAATTGTATTTTCAGGAAAACCTCCTATTTTGTGTAATAAATCAATATCCATGTAAAATCCATGTCCTATTACATAATTCATTTTTTCAAAAACAATATGCAATATTCTATTAAAAGGTCTCAATATCTTAAACCTATTAACTTTTTCATATATTGTATTTATCCATTCTTGTTGCTTTACTCTAAAAATTTCAAAAGTTAAACTCCATCTAGTCTGCCATAAAGAAGCACTAGCAATTATTCCTTTATGCTTTGAATTATTACATAGTTTATACCAACTATATTGTTGATAGCATACATCTTCATTTTCATTTTTATTTTCTTCTTTTTCTAAAACATATTCTATAGTTTCTACATTTATCTTTGAATCAGCATTATATACTCCTATTATTATTTTTTCATGATTAAATCTATACTTTTCTATTTCTTTTATTGCATAGTTTACCTGATGAGCCATAACTCCTGTTTTTTGAGGATAATTACAGAGAAATATTTTGTCATCATTTTTTATAAGCTCTTTTAATATTTCATATGTAGTTAAATTTCCATCTTTCTTTACTTCCTTTGAAGTAGTAACAAGCATAACTTTTACATTTTTCATCTTTTGTGTTAATTGTTTAAAATTAAGATATGTCTTCTTAGCAATTTTTTGTTCATTTAACATTGGAATTATCAAATAAACTAATACCTTTTTATCTTTTATTATATATCTATTTTTTTTAGCACTCTTTATCCATTTATTTATATATATTAATGCAATTATATTTTTAAATATAGTATAAATATATATATACATTAAAATATACAAAATAAACTTCATTTTAGTTCTCCTTTTTTCTTATTTCACAATAATATTACCATTTTTTTTCTTTTTATGTCAATATATACCTTGGATAATTCAGGGGAATTAAAGTAATCACTGTATTTTGCAACTTGCTTTTCTTCATTCACATTTGGCATCACCTTCCTAAAATATTTTTTTGGTAACCACTAATTTATAAATTAATTTTAACTATTTTTATGTGTTTTTTACTCAAAAAACCTTAAAATTGCAGATTTTTAATTTCCTTCTATTTTTACTCTCCCTAAGGATATAGTCTCGTGTCAATTTCGGACAGCTCATGACCGGCCCACAGCCCATCGCGTATTTATGTCAAGTAAATATGTGGCTTGAGAAATATGAGCCAAAGATTGAAATTTAGAATAAGAAATTTCCTATATAATATGAACTTAACCCGAATAAGCAATCTAAGATTTCAAACCAAGTCCCCCAGAACCTTGTGGTCTTCGACAGTAAAATAGATGTCGCAAATTGCAAACACGGGAAAAAGAGACACTTTGTGTCTCTTTTTCATTATATGACAATCCATCTTCTATTTTGCAGTATCTAGATTTCCTATTGCTCCTATTTCAACGCCTTCATCTGCTGGTGCAGTAATTGTAATTGTAACCTCATTGCTGTCTTTTGTAGCTGAAATTGTTGCACCCGTTCCGTTTAAGCCAAATGATGCTAAGAAAGCTTTGACTTCATCTAGATTATCTTCTGTTACGTTATCTTGTTCTAACAATTCTTCATCTGTCAAATCTACAGATACTCCTGTTAATGTAGCTGGTGCTTTTGTAGCTGCTAGAACTTCAAGTGTTGCATCTGCATCTTTATCAAGTGATACAGATATATCTTTATTTCCTGTTAATGATGGTTCTTGTATATCTACATCTCCATTATTTACTTCTATTGATAAATCAGCACTTACGTTAGTTCCTTCTGACGCTACAGTAACTTTACCACCATTTGATTTAATAACTATACTTCCAGCTTGCTCTGAAGTATTATTATCTAATCCTTCAAAGTTGATTGTTAAGTTTGTGTCTTTCTTATTTTCAAATACTAAGTTGTTTTCTTCTTCATTTGCTGTTACTGTTAATGTGTTTGTGCCTGAAGTTGGTGTGATTTCAGTTTCGTTACCAACCGTTACACTAGCTCCATTTATTATAACTGTAGAGTTAGCAGCAACTGATATTGTTTTATCTCCTGTAACTTCTACTCCGTCGTTTACAGTTATTTTTTCTGCATTAATATCAGTTAATGTAAATAATGCATCTCCGCTTAGTATTACTTCTTTAATTTTGTTGTCAGAATCTGTTGGAGTTTTAATATTTTTGTTAAAGCCATTATTTACAAATTCAAGAGTTGTTTTATTTGCTCTAGTTAATGTTAAACCAGAAAAATCTCTAGTTGTTCCTGTTTCTGAAGCTTCTGCATCAAGAGTTATTGTTATTTTATCTCCATCTACATTTATAGCCTCACCTGGCAACAATTCCTCTACTATTTCAATTATGTCATTAAGTTTTGAACTGTTATTGTATTTAGCTTTGTCTATTTTTTGTCCAGCTATATAAATAGTAGAATCAGTTGTTGAATAATATACATTACCTGCTTCATCTTTATTCTCTGCATCTTCTGCTACTACTTTTAAGTTGTTGATTTCTGGTATTGTATAGATAGGGTCTGAATAATCAGATTCAACTTCTTCACCATTAACATTTACAACTAATTTGAAGCCGTATGGTGTATTGCTATCTAAGCCGTCAATAACTATTTTCTTATCTTTTATTTCTACATCTCTTGTTTCCTCATATGTATATACAGGGTCTTCTAATGTAGCTTCTTCGTTCACACTATAAATTTTTACTTCATATGTAGCTGCTTCTCCATTTATTGATATACCTTCAACATTTAATGTGATTTGATTTTCCAATAGTTCATCAGCATTAACTTCTGGGAATTCTACTCTAAAGAACTCACTTGATACTACTTGCTCTGAATCTGTTGTAGCTATCTCATTGTTAGCTATTAATTTAGCTTTTGCAACATATACCACATTAGGGTCAATTTCAGCTGTAAGGTCAACCTCTGTTTTGTCTTTAGCTACAGTATTGTTTGAGCCATCCATTTTGTATACTTCTGTCTCTTTACCATCTTTATCCACAGAGTAAATTATAATTTCATAATTAGCGAAATCATCTTTATCTACTGAATTTTTCCAAGATAGTATAACATGATTTACTCCTTCTATTTTTTCATTTTTGAAGCCTAAGTCTGTAACTGCTGCTAATTTTTCAACTTTAACTTCAGCTGATTCTGTAACCTCTGAAGCTTTTGAAGTTGTTGTTGCTGGTGCATAAACGGCAACTTTATATGTTCCAGCCTCTGTCATTTCAGCTGCAAAGTCAACTTTTCCTTTTCCTGCACTCTCAGCAACAGATTTTTCAGCTATTGCTGTTCCATCTTTGTATAATGTTGCTGTATAAGTAATTCCTGTCTCAGCCTTCCAAGTAAATTCAGCTGTTGTACCTTTTAAGTCTGCTGGTATTTTAACTTCTTCTACTTTTTTAGGTTGTGTAACAGTATCTACATCAGTTGAGATTATAGTTTTTCCCATCTCTGACCTAGTTCCATATTGGTTTTCAACAACATAATATACCGTATAAGTAGTATTAGTTGCTAAATCTGTAGAAACAACTTCGTCTACTAAAGCATTGTTTGATACAGAAACTTCTTTTCTTACATTGTCATTTGCCTTATCAAAGAACTTATCAGCTTCTATTACACTTCCAGCAGCTGGAGCAGATGTTGAACCATCATTTGCTACTACTATGTAGTAAGCTTTTGTTACATCATTTTTTCCTGAACCGATTAGAGATAATGTAGCATTTTTTGTACTTGTACGCTCTGTTATTACTTGAGCTGCGACAATTGGTTCAGTATTTTTTATTGCTGTAACTGTAGCTACAACGTTCTTTCCATCTAATAATTGTATTTTTACCTCTCCATCTTTGTATGCAGAAAGGTCATAAGTTACAGGCGTATCAAGCTTAGCTGTATCCACATAATCAGTATGAGCTGGAACTGTTATTGTTGTTCCTTGTTCTTCTTCCAATTTTGAATCATCAGCGGCTTTAATTCCTGACGTTTTTACTGTTAATATCTTTTCTTTATCCAAAGTCTCTTTTAGATTAATTTTTAAAGATGTTGTAGCTGCATTTTCTTCATTAATATAACCATTATCATTAACTGATACTGTATATATAGATTCTTCTTCCTCTGGAGCCTCAGCTTCTGGAACCTTGTCAATTGCACTTTCATTTCCTAGGTAAAATTGTTGAATTCTTAAAGCATCAAATGTGTCTACAGTTCCGTCATTTATAACATCTGCTGCTTCATTTTTAAATGCATCTGTTGATGAACCTAAGTATATTTGTTGTGCCTCTAAAGCATCAAATGTATCTACTACTCCGTTTTTGTCTACGTCTCCGTATACAATTACTGAATATTCTGTTGAGTCAGCTTTAAATGTATCTCCTGTTTTTAATACATAGCTTTCATCTGTAACATTGTTTCCGTTTACTAATTCTAAGTTTGCAAATTCTCCTTTAACATCTTTCACTGTTACTTTTGAACTTGCATTTTCTAGGACATATGGTACAACTGTCCTTCCGCTAATTAATTGTTTGTAAACTCCAACAGGTTTTAAATAATCACCTGCTGTTGCATTTACATTTGCCCCTAGAACACTAGCAGATAAAATCCCTGCTAGTGCTAGAGATGAAATTATTTTTTTCTTATCCAAAATAATCCGCCTCCTATTTGTTTTTTGATTTATATTTTTGTTATAATTTTAAGCTTATTTTTTTATTGCTCTGTATGCTACTGTAGCTATTATTGCTACTAAGATTACTGCTCCTGCTACTATTGTTGGAGCTAGACTTCCTGTTTGTGGTAATTTTGTTATCTCATTACCATTTTCATCAACATATTCTGCTGAACCATTGTTTTCTTCTTTGTTTCCTTCATCACCTTTGTTTCCATCTGGTGTATTTGTTGGCTCATCCTTACCTGGTTCTTCTGGGTCTGTTGGTTCTGTTGGGTCTGTTGGGTCTGTTGGGTCAGATGGATCTGTTGGATCTGTTGGTTGTTCTTCTTCTGCTACTGTAACATTAATTGTTGTCGAGTCAAATGCTGGCTCTACTCTACCTTCATCTGTCTTTATAGCTGCATTTGTAATTGTAAATGGAACATTTTCTCCATTTTCTATTGCTTTAAATTGTAATGTTAATGTATCTGTTGTTGTGCTACCCAATGTAAATGCAGATACTCTTACTGTCTCTCCATCTTTTTGAACTGCACTTGATGTTGCTTCCAAATCTGATTTTGCAGAATTTTCAACGTATTCATATACTGTTGAATCATATGATAAATCAAATTGTATTAGTTGTGCTGGGTCATCTACTTTTACAGTTATTGTAACTATATCTCCTTTAGAAATTTTTGCATTATCTGCACTTATTGACGCAGCATTAACTGATGTTGCTAATAAGCATATAAATAATACTGTAACTATTGTTACTACTCCCATAATTGTTTTTTTCATTTTAAATTTCCTCCTTCAAATTTGGTTATATCTAAAGTTATAACCTTTAATGTTTAATTTTTTGCTATACTACAAGGTTAAAAATCCTTGAGTTGTACATATGGCAAGCAAATGTACATGTGGCTATACCACTTTTCTCATTAACTTTAAGGTGTTATTCCTTGTTCTCTTGCCTTTACGATTAGTCTAGTCACTCCCCCGTGGGTTGCACGTAATTAGAGTCACCTCTCTCCTGCCTTCAGTATTTTGATTTAAACAATCAAGGTCCGTGGGAAAAACAGTATACATATCATAAATTTCATATGTAACTTTCTCGCTGTTTTCCTTGTCTATAATATAAAATGTATCTCCCTCGCTCATATGCTTCAAGCCAGTAAAATGACCTTCCATATTATGACCAGTTATACAGCAATTTCCAACATGGTTCAAATCCGCACCATAGAACTTCGTAACAGAAAGATTCAAAGAATAATTGTTTGTCTCATCCAATATGTACCTTTTCACATCAATCTCGTCTATCACTATTTGTCCTAACACATTGTAATTCTCTATTTTTTTTGGCATGTCAATGTCAACAATATTTTTCTTGGCAACTGTGTTTTCAAGTTCCTCATTTGTATTTGCCGACAGGTCTTGTGAAATATCATTGACTTCATTTTCTAAGTTGCCTTTATTTTTAGGAATAAGTAATGTAAAAAATGCAAATACTAATAGTAAAAACAACATGAAAACTACAAACAACTTCTTTTTATTGACTCTCCTTGTTCTGCTATTAAAATGTTTTCCAGCGGGTTCTGCTTTCATAACTTAATAAACAATTTCACCTCCTTCTTTAACCTGTTTTAGGTTAGCCAAAATTATTTTAATCTATTTCAGGTTAAATGTCAATAACCTGAAACAGATTATTTTAAAATTATTGTAAAAGACTTTTATATAATGTCATTTTTCGTTGAAAAATACACATTGTTCATAGTTCTTTCATTTATCTTTATTATTCTAATTTATTAATAATTTTTTACAATTTAAACTTAATAGGAGGTTAATATGTATAGAAGGCTAAGAGAATTAAGAGAAGATAAGGACTTAACTCAAGCCCAAATATCAAAAATATTAAACATGTCTCAGACAGGCTATTCAAAATATGAGACTGGTGAAAACGATGTGCCCACAAAAATTTTAATAGAACTTGCCAAGTACTATAATGTGTCTGTAGATTATATATTAGGAATAACCAATGAAACAAAACCATATCGAAGATAGGATATAAGTCAGAAAATATATCCTATCTAAATTTTACTTTTCAGTATTAACCATTCCAAAATCTTTCTCTCTTGCAATTAAAACAAATCTACCATCATCAGTGTGATATGAGCATGTAATTAAAGTAATTAATTGGTCTCCATATTCCGCTGTTACTCCAGTATCATATATTGAGGCTTTTTTTGCGTTTTTCACAAAATTTTTATATTCTTTCTTACTTTTTGAATTCATAAACTCGTAATATCTGAAAACATCTTGTTCATTCTCATAAAATACCTTTGACTTAAAGGCCGACATAACTTCAAAATTCATGTCTTTTTTTTCTGTTGTGAAGCGGATAACCGGATGCTCCTTATAAAATTCCTCTTTCGAATATTTCAATAACTCCTTAAACATTTGCCCATTAACTAGGTTGTGCCCATATATTATTAAATTGTTGCTTGATATATCCCAGTCATAATCTGCATTTAAGAAAATAGAACCTTTTTCTGTCTCCTCCTTTTTGTAATTATGTGTTAAATAAAACACATTGTCATCTCCTTGTAATACAGGATAACTTACGCTCGTCCCCTCTATTTCAAGCCATCCAACAATATCCTCGTTTTGCTCCTGTAATTTTTTTACTTTTAGCATTCTTTCCCTTGTCTCTTTTTCTTTTGAGGCTTTCTTTTCTGCTTCGGTTTCTTCTGCCGTACTGTTTTGCTCCACGTCATTATTAGAATATCCAGCCACCGCATTTTCCAGCTCTATATCATTTAATAATTCTCTCTCATCAGCAGCCTCTTGATTTACCATGTATGAGTTGACAATGTACTTTGCCGAAAAAAATATAACTAATATGAAGGTTGTGTAAAGTAACATGCGTATTATTTGTTTTGCTCGCAATTTTTTTCTCCTTTCATACAATTCTATAGAGTTCGTCACAGTGTATATTATGAAAATATTCTTGTGACCTATTTTCATAATATACGCCGTGAACAACTATATAATTTAGTCAATTTTGATATGTACGAAAGAATAGGTCTAACACCTATTCTTTCTCAGATATTTAAACTAAGCTGTTCTTCTTACAAAGTATAAGCCTGCTACTGAAACCGCAATTGCCATAACCGCAACACCCAAGTAGCTCTCCACACCTGTTTTTGGCTCATCGTCTTTTTCAGGTTCTGGAGCTGGCTCTACTGGCTTTTCAGGTTCTTCTGCTTTTATTTCTGCAATTCTAGCATAAATTGTTGTATCTGCTTTTAATTCTGTGTTGAAATCAAATTTATTCTTATATTCTTGTTCTGTATAGAACCCTTCTATCTCATATCCTTCCTCTATTGTAACATCAGCTTTTAACTGTTCTGCTGTTACTTTTGCACCTTCATCAACTGTAATTTGCTTTGCAGCTTCTCCACCAATCATTAGAGTAACAATTACTTTCTTAGCTTCATTTGTGTTAGAAGTTACACTCTCAGGTATTTCAGCCTCTGAAATGACTCTATCGTTTTCATCTGTTAAAACTACCCTGTCACCTGCAATAACAACTTTATTCACTGTATTTTCAGTGTTTGTTACTGTAAACTCAGTAAGATTTCCATTGGTAGCTGGACGAACCACATTTTCCGTAGAGTCAGATGTTAGAGTACCATTCATTGTAAGTGTAGGGTTATTTGTAGCAGCTGCACCCTTGTCAATCTCTATACCATTATTAGCACCTGTACCATTAGTACCTAAATGTAAGTCAATTACCTCTACATTACCACCATTTACAAGCACTCCACCATAACGGAAACCTGTAATAGACACATTATTTAATATAACTGTAGCACCATCATAAGCTTGTACACCATATTTTGGACCATTATTTAAGTCAATATCTTTTAATGTAAGATGTCCTGCGCCAAGCTGCGCTGTAAACATTGTTTGATTTCCTGATGTTGATGTCCAATCTGTTGAACCAGAAATAGTATAACCATTTCCGTCAATTGTAAGCTTCTTTTGAACTACAATAGGACCAGTAACTGTTATATTATTTTGAATTTCTACTGTTCCCCCATCATCTACATTTTCAATTGCACTTTTTAAAGTACTTTCATCTGTAGCCGTTTCTGTTGCTGCCGCATTACTAAAGCTTGGAATGCAAAGTAAAGCAAGCAAAGTAAATGTTAAAATAAGCATAATTTTAACTGTTTTTTTCATAAATAAACCTCCTATTTTAATTTTAATAGTTTTTTTATAATTTATAGTTGTAGTAGCTCCACACGGGACACATATTTTTTACGCGAAAACATGGAGCGGACAAAATATGTGTACCAGCAAGATGGAGCGGACTTTATTATTAAAATTGCGACAAAAAACTATTCTCATAATCTATTGTTTCTCATTTTTGTTTTTTTATTTATGAATTTTATGTTTTTAACAAATTAAAATTTTCCAATTAAATTTTTATGATTTAAAAAGTTGCATGCAAAAAAACAGGTCGCAAATTGCGACCTGTTTTTTGTTCCCGGCCCTATCTAGGGTATTTAATTGCTGCTTGTGCTGCTGCCAAACGTGCTATTGGAACTCTAAATGGTGAACAAGAAACATAATTTAATCCTATTCTGTGACAATACTCAACTGAAGCTGGGTTTCCGCCATGTTCTCCACATATTCCAAGCTCAATGTCTGGTCTTGTTTGCTTTCCAAGTTTTACAGCCATTTCTACAAGCTTACCAACACCTTCTTCATCAATTCTTGCAAATGGGTCAAAGTCATAAATGTTTTTAGCATAGTACTCTCCTAAGAATTTTCCAGCATCATCACGGCTAAAACCAAATGTCATCTGTGTTAAGTCGTTTGTACCAAATGAGAAGAATTCTGCCTCTTTTGCAATTTTATCTGCAATAAGCGCTGCTCTTGGAATTTCTATCATAGTTCCTACTTTATATTTAATATCCATATTTTCTTCTTTTAACAACTCATCAGCTGTTGAAGTTATAATGTGTTTTACGTACACAATCTCTTTATAGTCGCCAATTAGAGGTATCATTATTTCTGGCTTAACGTCCATTCCCTCTCTTTTTACATTTATTGCAGCCCCTATAATTGCCTTAGTTTGCATTACGCCAATTTCTGGGTATGTCACATCAAGTCTACAACCTCTGTGTCCCATCATAGGGTTGAACTCGTGCAAACCAACAACTATATCTTTTAGTTCTTCAAATGACATATTCATATCTTTTGCAAGAGCTGCTATTTCTTCGTCTGTATGAGGCAAAAACTCATGTAAAGGTGGGTCTAGCAATCTTATTATTACTGGGTAGCCCTTCATTTCTCTGAATAAGCCTTCGAAATCTCCTCTTTGCATTGGAAGTATTTTGTCTAATGCTTTCTCTCTTTGCTCTTGAGTTTTTGAAACAATCATTTCCCTTATAGCTGCAATTCTTTCTGGCGCAAAGAACATATGCTCTGTTCTGCATAAGCCAATTCCTTGTGCACCAAACTCAAATGCTTGCTTTGCATCTTTTGGAGTATCTGCATTTGTCCTTACTTCTAATTGTCTGTATCTATCTGCCCATTCCATGAATTTTGCAAAATTTCCTGAAACTGTTGCAGGAGTTGTATCTATTTTCTCTCCATATACATTTCCTGTAGAGCCATCAAGCGATATCCAATCTCCTTCGTTAAATGTTTTTCCTCCTACAGTAAATGTCTTTTCTTCCTCATTTACAGAAATTTCTGAGCATCCCGAAACGCAGCAAGTTCCCATACCACGTGCTACAACCGCTGCATGTGATGTCATACCACCTCTAACAGTAAGAATTCCATGGCACACATGCATACCATCTATGTCTTCAGGTGATGTCTCAAGTCTTACTAAAACCAAGTCCTTTTCTCCCGCTTCGTGTTTTGCCAAAGCTTCTTCAGCAGTAAAAACAACCTTTCCAGTTGCAGCTCCTGGAGACGCTGCCAAACCTTTTGCAATTGGTGTCGCTGCTTTTAATTTTTCTTGGTCAAAGTTTGGATGCAATAACTGGTCTAGTTGGTTTGGCTCAACTCTCAAAACCGCCTCTTTCTCTGTTATCATTCCTTCATTAACCATGTCAACAGCAATTTGAAGTGCTGCCGTTGCAGTTCTTTTACCGTTTCTAGTTTGTAGGAAATATAACTTTCCATTCTCTATAGTAAACTCCATGTCTTGCATGTCTTTATAATGTTTTTCAAGCATAGTAGCATACATTACAAAGTCTTGGTATGCCTCCATGTCTGTTTCTTGCAATGTCTCAATTGGTTGAGGAGTACGAATTCCAGCAACAACATCCTCCCCCTGTGCATTCATCAAATACTCGCCAAATATTTTATTCTCTCCTGTAGCTGGGTTACGTGAAAAAGCAACACCTGTACCGCAGTCATCTCCCATATTTCCAAAAACCATTTCTTGAACATTAACCGCTGTACCCCAGCTACTAGGTATATCGTTCAACCTCCTGTAAGTTATGGCTCTAGGGTTGTTCCAAGACCTAAACACAGCAGTAACAGCCTCAATCAATTGCTCCTCTGGGTCGCTTGGAAATTCTGAGCCATGTTCTTTCATGTATATACCTTTAAAAGTTTTTACTAATTCCTTTAAATCATTTGCATCAAGCTCTGTATCTAGCTTCACACCCTTTTTATTCTTCATTTCATCGATTGCATCTTCAAATAAAGATTTTGGTATTTCCATTACAACATCGCTAAACATTTGAATAAATCTTCTGTAACTGTCATATGCAAACCTTTCATTCTTTTGAGCCATAGCCTCAACAACCTCAGAGTTTAGGCCAAGATTTAAAATTGTATCCATCATACCAGGCATTGAAGCCCTTGCACCAGAACGAACCGAAACAAGAAGCGGGTTCTCTGGGTTTCCAAACTTCTTACCTGTCATATTCTCAAGTTCCCTTAGACTGTTAAAAACTTGAGTTTTTACAGTATCAGAAACCATCTCATCATTATCATAATACTCAATGCATGCCTCAGTAGTAATTGTAAAACCTTGTGGAATTGGAAGCCCTAAATTAGTCATCTCTGCCAAATTTGCACCCTTTCCACCAAGTAACTCACGCATATTAGCGTTTCCCTCTCTAAATAAGTAAACATACTTTTTTTCCATATCTACATGTTCCTTTCTTTTAGGCACAAACACTTTAAAGCATAAACTTGTACTAAATCATAATTCACACTTTGGTGTTGATACCTGTTTTATTGTATCTTTTGCAATTTTACTGTATTTTATACAACTTTTGTAAATTTTTCTTAAATAATTATATCGATAAGTTTTAAAAATGTAAATACAAAATGAAAATAAATTTTAAAAAGGGTTACAGGATAATGGTTTGCACACGAAAGCAAGGTATATGTATATTGGTTCGAATTTTTCGTACCTTACCCCTCGAAACCATCTAAGCACAAAATAAATATAGTCATAAGTTCTAGTACTAGTCATCAGCTGAAAAAGAGCCTTAATAAAGTTAAGTAAATTATGTGCTAGGTTTCTCGAAATCGCACTCGCCACTTCATGGCTCGTTTGGTCGCTGCGCGGTACTTCAAAATATCTCAAAATATACATATACCTTGCTTTTTAAGAATAATCATACAACAACCATTATCCTGTAACTAAAAAGGAGAGCAATGCTCTCCTTTTAGGTGCTTGTGGAAATCTCACTTGTGAAGATGCTTAGTGTAGCTCGGCGAGCTCTTGCCATCTCCCCTACGTGACGTACTTGCCTTTTGGGCTTCAAAACCCTTCTGAATCTGGTCGCGCGAAGGTATCCTTGTAGGAGTAGTATCGAACTCTGCGGGAAGTTCAAATTCCCTGACACCCGGTTTGTTCCACTTCGACTGATTTGCCTTCTTACGATTTCTTTTCGGGTTCGGACTCATGTTCACAAGCCCCTTTCAAA
>CALXSA010000038.1 GCA_944390995.1 uncultured Clostridia bacterium | reverse complement strand
TTTTACTGGTGGTTATGATTGCATAGGAAATTTCATTAGAAATTTCCGGAGCAACAAGGTTAATTTTCTTATATAAAAAATGTCAAATGAAATTTGCAGAGTAAAGCATCTACTAACATGCTGTTTCAGACGAACAAACTCCACATATATCCAGCAAAAATTAATAGTAATATTAGCCCCTTAAATCTTGTAATGGTGTTCTTCTTGCCAATAAAATTAAACAGCCAAAGTATAAATGTTGAAACACATAGCAAGATTAAGTTTTGGGTAAAGTCCACAGAAAATGCCAAAGGCGTTATTATAGCTCCAATTCCAAGAATAAGGAATAGGTTTAGCACACATGAACCAACGAGGTTTCCTACAGCCAAGTCTGTGTCTTTCCTAAATGTTGCTATAATAGAGGTTACCAGCTCTGGCATAGCTGTTCCAATTGCTACAATTGTTAGTCCAATAACTCTTTCCGAAATATCAAACTGCTGAGCAATATTTGTTGCATAGTCAACAACGAAGTCGCCACCGTATTTCAATAGAACTACACCAATGATTATGAATACGATTGAGAACCAAATGCTTATTGGTTTATTGCCTTTGAATGTAGAGACAATAAGGTTCTTAAATTTATTTATTAAACTTTCTTTGTTTTGTTCTTCCTGCGAAGAAGTATAGATATTGTCACTTTCATTTTCTGTATTGCTTACCTCAAGCTTGTAGTCTATATTATTTTCAACCGATTCTTCTATACTTTGAGCATCTTCATTGCCAGAGGCGGCTGCTTCCTTTTTACCACTATAAGACTTCATTATTTTTTTTACTTCTATAACTATCGGATATGTGAAATATATTAAGAACAAAATTACCAGAATAATTCCATCTATTCTATCAATATATAAAGAATGGCTACTAAATTCAGTTAATTCAATAAACAATATAATAAGTGCTGCTACAAGCGAAATGGGTATGTGTATATGTTTTGCGTCTCTATCTATAAGTACAGGTCTTAGTATTGCCATCAAGCCCAAGATTAAAAGAAGGTTACAAAGATTACTTCCTATTGCATTTCCTATAATTAAGTCGGTTGAGCCACTCAGCGCAGAATTTATGGTAATTATCAACTCAGGAGCTGAAGTACCTAGTGCAACAATTGTTAATCCTATTATCATTTCAGGAATATGAAATTTGCTAGCAATGTTACTAGCGCCTCTTACTAAAAGGTCTGCACCTGCTACTAAGAGTATAAAGCCTATTATGCACATGAATATGTAAAAAAACACATTTTTTCCTCCATTAGGGAATTTCTACTAATATTATATACTGTTTTTTAGGAAATATTCAAGTAAAACGGGCTATTTTTTTAATTCCTATTAAGGCCGCTCCATCTTGCTGGTACACATATTTTGTCCGCTCCAGGTTTTCGCGTAAAAAATATGTGTCCCACGTGGAGCTACTTACTGCTATGAATTAAAAAAACAACATCTTAAAAAAATATTTAGTCAATTTTCTTGATTTATTTTCCTACTAATGGTACAATAATTAGGTAAAAACATATAATTATATGTTTTTTGGATAAATTCAGAAATGGTGATAAATATGCCAATTTTTACAAAAGCAGGATTGCCTGCAAGCAAAATATTAAGAGAGGAAAAAATACAAATTCTTGAAGAATTAGAAGGAAGAAAAATTTTAGAAGAAGGAGAAAAATTATTACAAATTGCAATTTTAAATTTAATGCCTTTGAAGGAAGATACAGAGTTGCAATTACTAAGAAAATTATCTAGTTCTGGTAAGAACATAAAAATCACATTTGTAAATGTAAGCTCGTACACTAGCAAGACTACAGCGCCAGAACATATGGAGAGGTTTTACTCTACATTTGAAGAAATTAAGGATAAATACTTTGACGGACTAATTATAACAGGGGCACCTGTTGAACAAATGGCGTTCGAGGATGTTATTTATTGGAACGAACTTACGAAGATAATGGACTGGTCTGAGGTACATGCAAAGTCTACATTACATATCTGTTGGGGAGCACAAGCAGGGCTCTATTACCATTATGGTGTAGATAAACATTTGATAGACCACAAGATGTTTGGAGTATTCGAGCATAAAATAGATATTCCAAATTCAAAAATTGTTACAGGTTTTGAAAATGGGTTTAAAGCACCACACTCAAGACATACTACTGTATATAAAGAGGAGATAGAAAAAGTGCCTGAGCTAGAGGTGGTTGCAGAATCGCCAAAAGCCGGAGTTTTCATTGTAGAAAATAGAGAGAAAAACCAATTGTTTTTCACAGGACATCTTGAGTATGCGGTAGATACATTGGATAAAGAATATAAAAGAGATTTAAGCAAGGGCTTAGAGATTAACATGCCTGAAAATTATTATTCTAACAACAATCCAGATGAAGCACCAATGTTTAGTTGGAAGGAAAATGGCGACCACATTTATTCTAACTGGGTAAATTATTATTGTTGTTAAAAAATTTACATTTCCTATTGATATTTTTTTGATTGTAGTATATGATAAACAAAATGGAGTTTTAGGAATAATTGTTAAGGAGGAAATACCATAAAATGAAGAAAAAGATAGCTGCAATAATTATGAGCATAGTAATGATATTGGGACTAGCTTCAGTGGCAACTTTTGCAACAGATGCTAGCGTAGTTACAGGAACAGGTACTGATGCTGCTACTGCGCAAAATACAGCTGCAACAGACGCAAACACAATGCAAGGTACAACAGATACTAATGCAAATGCTGGTGCAGGAACCACAACGAGTACTGGCACAAATTCTGGAACAAATGCTTCAAACACAGCAGACTTGAAAAACGATGCAACTGTAAATTTGGTTCAGATTAGAGACAGAGAGCTAGAAACCTTGCAAGATTACCAAGACTCTTATGGTGATAACACATATGGTTTAGTGGCTTACATTTTAAATATTATTAGAATATACAGCATACCATTTGGTTTTGTGGGTATTGCAATAAGTGGTATTTATAGATACATAATTGGAATCAGACAATTGGATGTTAGAGACAAAGGTTTTGGAGCAATGATAGGAATTATTACAGTAATGGTAATTTGCCAAGTGCTACCATTAGTATTTGCTATAGTTGTAAAAGGCTGGAGGGGTTAAACAAATGAAAGTATTATTTGCCGTTAATAACGAAAGTATTTCTGAATCAATTATTAAGAAATATCAGCAAGAGTACAAAGAGATAATATCAAGTAAAAATGTATATTATTTTGATGCAATTACTAGAGAATTGCAAAAAGATAAATCATACGACAGAATTGTTATTAGTGAGGACGTAGAGCCTTTTGCTAATAACAATTATGGAGTTATTGATAAATTTATATTTGAAAGATTAGACGCAATAAGCGATGAGGCTACAACGCCCGCAGGACAGGATATACCTATTATACTAATATGTGCGGACAGAAGAAATAAATCTGAAAACATATTAGTAAAATTGTTTGGAATAGGTATTTATAGTGCGTTATTAGGACAAGATAGAACAATTTCAAAAGTATGCGAGCTTATAAATAAACCTCGTAACAAAAAAGAAGCAAAAGTTTATTACAAAATAGATGCTGACGACGTAGATTATAAGGCAGAAGGTGAAGGAGATGTAAACGAAGTTGAAATTCAGAACATCTTAAATCACTATAAGAGATTGGGAAGAAACGAAGAAGAATATGTAAAAAGTTTTGATAATATAGCTGAACAGTACACAGATGCGCAATTAAGGGTTATATGTAAATTCTTGCCACTTAATGTAAAAGCTGTATTAGAGGAAAATTCACAAAAATATCAAGAATTGATAACATTTGGGACAGTTACACCTAGTATAAGTCAAGGTAAGGCGAAAAATAGTAACTATGTTCCAAATAAAGAATATCAAGAGACTAAGAAAAAGAAGAAAAAAGAAGACAAGGGTAGCAAACTCGATGTATTAGAAAAAAATATTGGTGGGCCAGAACTATCAAAACCGGTTATAATACCAGGAGTTATTGGGCAAAGAAATACAGCTCAGCAGCAAGCAGAGCCCGCTAACGTAGGTCAAACAGCTCAAAATGTTCAAACTCAAGCACCTCAGATGCCAAGTCCACAGCCAACTCAAACAGTTGAAAAGGATATGCTACAGGCACAGCAGGCAACACAAGCAGATGCTTTAGATACAGACGATATAGAAAATATTTTACAATCTGTAGAAACAGACATTTCTGCTACAGCAGAACCTGTTAAAAAGAAAAGAGGCAGACCAAAGAAGGTTCAAGAGCAACCAGAGGTGCCAGCAGAAGAAGCACCTAAAAAGAAAAGGGGAAGGCCAAGGAAAGTTGCTCCAGAGGCAGTTGCTGCTACACCAAGTGAAGACGAAGATTCTGTAAATCTATTCGGCTTAGGAGCAGAAACAGACAATAAAGATAATGGAGAAATAATTTTGCCAGGTTTGGATGATGAACCAAGTGGAGCTACTACACAAAGTCCCCAAGCTACAGAAGATGTAGACTTGTTCAGCCTAGGAAATCAGCAAAATAGCCCTGCAAGCACCAACCAATTTGCAAGTGCTAATCAGTTTGCAAACACAAACCAATATGCACAAAACGACAATGCAAGAGAGCTAGAAGTACAAAATCAATTTAGCCCAAGTAGCAATGATGCAAACCTAAAAAATCTAATAAGCATGTCAAACAAATTAGTTGCATTTGTTGGTACTTCTAAAAATGGAACATCATTTTTGGTTAATAGTATTGCGGAAATATTGTCAAAAAGAGGTATTAAAACTGCAATACTAGATTTAACACAAAACAAAAATGCATACTATATTTACACTCAAAATGATGAGAATTTAAGAAAAACGGCATTCAATTGTGTAAGCAATTTACAATCAGGAATTGCACAAGGTATAGAGGTGAACAAAAACCTAACAGTATACACAACATTACCAGACAGGAACGACGAGTTTGCTGATTATACGAATATACTAACAACTCTAACTAAAAACTATTCTTTGGTAATAATGGACTGCGACTATGAGACAAATTATGCATATTTTAACTTTGCACAGGAAATATATTTAGTACAAAGCTTTGATATTTTAACAATACAACCACTTACAGCGTTCTTAAGAAATCTTAAAGCTAGAAATATTTTAGATGCAAGCAAATTGAGAATAGTATTAAATAAAGTTTTGAGAGTTAGAAGCATAACAGAAAGAGTAATTATAGGTGGAATGTCATCATATAATGACCCATCAATGTCATATATGACAGAGCTTTTTGACAAAGACAATATTCAGTATTGCAGTATTCCTTTTGACCAAGAGGCATATTCAAAATACTTGGATGGTTTGGTAAATTGCGAAATATCAACAAAAGGCTATCCTAAGAACTTCCTTGCAAGCATGGACAAGCTAGCAAGCATGGTGTACCCACTACTTGCCAATGATAGACCTGCAAACAAGTTCAACTCATACAATGAAAGAACAAGCAATTTCTCAAACAACATAAATGAAACACTGAACAAAATGAAAAATCGATATTAAAGGGGTGAAATCTTTTGATAATAGGAGCAAAATTAATACTTGTAATTATAATAGTATTACTTATGGTATACAATATGTCTGTGCACAAGAAAATAGAGAGCTTCAACAACTTAAACCAAAAAGTTACGAACCTAAACATCTTGCAAGACTTCATGGATACTATAAGCAAATCAGCTTCAGTGGATGAAAAAATTGACCTAATTAATAATATTATTATTGAAAGATACCAAATAAAATATTCAACGATAGTTGTGTATGACGGAACAAAATATGTAGTAAAAACCTCAAACGTCGATAAAAAACATTGGGATGCGCTAAGCAACCTACAATCCGAAGAAATCTTCAAAGAAAGCATACAAAGCTCAGTGCCAAAGTATGTTACAGTAGAAGGAGAAAACGAAAGATTGCCATATCAAAAAATGGAATTTGCTAGAGCAAAATGCGCAATGTTCTTTCCTTTGTATATAGACAATGTGTACATAGGATACTGGCTTTTAGAAGGAAGTCAGCCACACGAGTTCGACCATATAGATACCACAATACTTGAGGTAATACGTACAAATATTGTTTCAGTTTTGAGAACTGTAGAAAACCAAAGAATAATAGAGAGCATCGTAAGAGATGACAAATACAGTACTTTAAAAACAGCAGAATACTTATACGCAGAAGGAAGAAAAGTAATAGACCAGTATACAACATCTACAATATGCATGTTTAGAATAGTTAACCTGGAAGAAATAAACGAAGACATAAGTAGAAAAACTGGAGACACAATAATTACAAAAGTCTGCGAAGTAGTAAAAGCCAACTTATCAAATGAGTATATTTTTGTAAGATACATGGGACCAAAGTTCGCCATTGTATTTTCAGGAATAGATGAACAGGCCGTCATTTCTTTTATGCAGCAGCTAAAAGAAGAAATAGAAAAAATAGCTATAGAGCCTGTTGATGTAGAATTCGAAACAGAGGACGACGAGAAAGAAGAAGTTACAGTACAGCCTAAGATTAATGCTGTAATTTCTACATACTACAAAGGAACAGCCTTAGAAGGAGTGTTAAAAACAGAAGAAGAATATTTAGATAAAGCAGATAAATCGCAAAGCGAAATTAATAAGTTATAGGGAGGGCGAAATATGTCAATGATGGATGAAACAGTAAGCTTTAAAGTCGAAAGAGACAAAAATATTAAAGCTAGAGAAATATTGAAAGAGGTATACAATGCCTTGCAAGAAAAAGGCTATAACCCAATAAATCAAATAGTAGGCTACATATTGTCAGGAGACCCTACATACATTACAAGTCACAACAATGCAAGAAATTTGATAAGACAAGTTGAAAGAGACGAGCTCTTGGAAAAAATGGTAAAAAATTATATAGGATTAGATGAATAATGAGGAAAATAGGAATAGATTATGGAGACGCAAGGGTAGGACTGGCCATTACAGACGAGCTTGGAATAACTGTACAAGGCCTGGAAACAGTGCATCATAATGGCAACGACAAAATAGTACTAAAAAGACTAGAAGAAATATTTAAGCAATATGATGTAGACACAATAGTAATAGGCATTCCAATAAACATGAATGGTACAAAGTCCGAACGCGTAGAAGTAACTGAAAAATTTATTCACAAATTAAAATGCAAATTCAACAAAATGAAAATTGAAAGAGTGGACGAAAGACTTACCACGGTTGCAGCGCACAAGACTATGAACTACTTAAACATAAACAAAAACGAAAAAAGAAATATAGTTGATACACTCTCAGCAGTTTACATATTAGAAACATACATGAATAAAAAAGAAGAATAGATTATTCTAAGAAGGGAATAATATAATTAAATTAGTTATTAATATTGTAGAAATACAAAATATATAAAAAATTGAAAGGAGATTAAAAAATGGATGAAGATATGAACAATGTTCCAAATGGACAAGAAGGAGAGGAACTAGATAATATAATAGTACTAAACGACGAAAACGGAGAAGAAATTGAATTCGAATTCTTAGACTTAATAGAATACGAAGGAGACGAATACGTAGTATTATTGCCAAATGACGAGGACGAAGAAGATGCAGGAGAAGTAGTAATACTTAAACTTGAAGACACTGACTCAGAAGACGAAGAATCTTATGTAAGCGTTGATGATGAGGATGTTCTTAAGGCTGTGTTTGAGATTTTCAAGGAGAAGTTCAAAGATGAGTTTAATTTCATCGACGAGTAAGATGAGCTCAAACAGAATTACAATTTTGGCTGTGTCAAATTCCATTTGAAACGCGGTTACATACACCACGTATGCGCCCTTGCCTTTCAAATGAAATTTTCCTTGCCAAAATTTAATTCTGTTCGAGCAGGAAGTTTGGGAGAAAGCAATTTCCTTTCAAACTTAGGCAAGAAAAAAGAAGCCGGGGGCTTCTTTTTTTTGTAAAAATTGCTCGAAATAATGCAAAAAATGAAAATATGTGGTACAATAGAGTTAGGTTTAAATTAAAATTAGGGGGAATACATATGAAAAATTTTTCAAGTTGGCTTATTGCAATGTTTGCCTTTATGTTTTGGGCATTTAGATTAGTAGGAACAGCATTATATTCTATAGGTAATGAGTTTATGTTTGTTCCGGCAAATATGACGATGGAAGTAGTGCTATTGTTTATTACATTTATCTGTATATGCTTTATGGTAAAGAGAAGATTATTAGCAGCAATAATATATTTAATATGCCATTTTGTATATTATGGACCAGCATTTGTACAGCACTTTACAGAAATGATAAATCAAACATTACCTACAGAACAATACATGGGAACATTGTTTGAATTATTTGCTCTTGCACTAGCTATAGCAGCTTTGTTCGACGTATTGTTAGACAAGAACAGAAAAGCTCACCCAACAGACAAGAAAACAGACTGGTTCTACAAAGGAAAACAATACGATAGGCAACTAGATGAAAGAGCAGATAAAAACAACTATAGAACTTTGTAATGTGAATTAATATAAGAATAAACACCCGAAAAAGTATAGAATTTTAATTTCTATACTTTTTGAGGTAAGAAAAAAGGAATGAATAGAAATGAGCGAAAATAAAACAAACATCAACTGGTATCCAGGGCACATGGCTAAAACAAAAAGGCAAATTATTGAAGACTTAAAATTAATAGATATTGTTGTTGAAATACTTGATGCAAGAATACCTCTTGCCAGCAGAAACCCAGATATAGAGCAGTATGTGCAAAATAAAGACAGACTAATTATTTTAAACAAATATGATTTAGCAGATGAAACGCAAAACAAACAGTGGATAGAATATTTCAAAAGCAAAGGAATAGAAGCTGTTTTAGTCAATTCAAATACGGGTGAAGGCATACATAATGCCATAAAAAAAATAGAGGAAATTTATGAGAAAAACTCGCAAAAATACAGTGGCAAAGGCAGAATAGGTAAATCTATTAGAGTTATGGTTATAGGCATACCAAATGTGGGCAAGTCATCTTTCATAAATAGAATTACAAAGAAAAACTCAGCTCAGGTAGGTAATAGACCTGGTGTAACCAGACAAAAACAATGGGTACGTATTAACGGAAACATAGAGCTTTTAGACACCCCAGGAGTTTTGTGGCCTAAGTTTGAGAGTGAGGAAGTTGCACTCAATTTAGCTTTTACAGGTACAATTAAAGATGACGTTATTGAAACAATCGAAGTAGGTTTTAACTTGCTAAAAGTACTGGTAAATGAATACAGAAGCCTTATTATTAGCAGATATAAGTTAGACGAGGGAGAAGTGCAACGAATACTAGAACTTGATGCAGAAGAAAATGAAAAAATACTGGAAATAATGCATTTGATAGGCAAAAAAAGAGGAGCATTAAAGTCAGGCGGAGAAATTGACGAAGAAAAGACAGCAAAAATAATATTGGAGGACTTTAGGAGCGGCAAGATTGGCAGAATAACATTGGAAAAGCAAGAGTAAGAAATTGCGGGGAAATATTAAATTAAGAAGAAATAGAAAGAATGGTGCAAAAATGCAAGAAATAATAGAAAGAATAAAAACTGAAGCAGAAGTAAATACAATGTCACCTTTAACATGGGCATATGTAGGAGACAGCATATACGAATTGTTTGTGCGCATGAGACTAGTAAACAACACAAAACTAAAACCACATGGACTGCATGTAGAAGCAATAAAATATGTAAAAGCAAAAGCTCAGGCAGATATTTTAAGCAAAATTGAAAATGAGCTTACAGAAAAAGAACTAGAAATAGTAAAAAGAGGAAGAAATGCAGAAAACCATCACCTTCCTAAAAATGCAACAGTACAAGAATACATGTATTCTACAGGGTTTGAGGCATTAATTGGCTACTTGTACTTAACAAAGCAAGACGAGAGATTAGAAGAAATATTGGGGAAATGTTTATAAGAAAATTGACTTAGCCTTTTGTATCGTCTTTTAATTACTAGCGTGTTAAATTTGTGTTAATATATAAAAAATAGAGTACAAAGAAATCGATGAAATCTTTGATACTCTAATACTTTCTTGCTTTGGTGACCCCTACGGGAATCGAACCCATGATTCAGCCTTGAGAGGGCTGCGTCTTAACCGCTTGACCAAGGGGCCATAAAATACATAGCATATATATTTATAACATTTTTTTTCGAAAAAGTCAATATTTTTCATTGAGTTTTTGCATAAAATATTGTATAATATTAATGTACTTGGGGATGTATTTGGTTTCGACAGTATTTCTGAAGTATAAATAGCGAGTAGTGGATGGTCGCTTTGGCCACTATAAAAAAGCGAAAAATAAATATAAACGCTGATAACGATAGAGAATTAGCATACGCTGCTGCCTAAGCTTAGGTAGCCCGTCTTACTCCGATTGCCTACGGTTGGAGATAAGGCGCTTAAACAGTAGGATAACAAATTAAGCTTTTGTCATGGGGCTTAAGGGTAACTATATGACTACCTAAACAATAAATTTGTTTGTTAATTTATGTTTAGGGAAACACTTTAACAAACTGCACTCGGAGAAGTTTATATGGACGGAATATTGGACAGGAGTTCGACTCTCCTCATCTCCACCATTAGGGACACAAAATTAACCTTTTTGTGTCTTTTTTTATTTTTTTGTAAATTTATGTGTCACTCTCAAAAGCTTGAGTTATAGATGGTTTTACGGCTTTTTTTATTTTGCGTCACTCTGTAAATTTTATAAAATTTTTACGTCCCTTTGCATTTTTGTCAACAATTTTGTCCACAGAAATTGTGAGATTTTTTGACCAGAGTTCAACAGAATAAAGACATTGCAAAATGCTGAAATATAGCCAACCGAAAATTGTCAACGAAAAACTTGTTGACAATTTTCGTAAAAATGAATAATAATTATCTCTCATAATCATCTATATTTTTTGTTGAAAAATTAATTATATTACCTTTTTTAGAAATTATATTAGGCTCTACAAACAGTCCCGAATTCTTATAGTATGTATTTAAGTTTTCAAGCTCCGAATCTCTGTATTTATTAAAAACGGAAGTATATACGTCAAGTGTTATGCTTACACTACTATGTCCCATAAGTTCTTTTAAAGCTAATGGCTTCATACCAGATTCGATACATCGTGTTGCGAATGTATGTCTTAGGCTATGAGATGTAACATTTTCTATATTAAGTTGTTTACATATTCTTTTTAGAACATGATTAGCATTTGGTGGGTTCACATAGCCACCAGTATTAGAAACAAATAATAGCTGTTCTTTGTGACAATCTGCTAATTTAATTTGCTCTATTATTTCGTTTCTAATAATTTCTGGTATAGGTACATTCCTTATTGATTTTTTCGTTTTGGGTGTATTTTTTATTTTAGGGTTGCCATTCTCATCTCTTATTATAGTAGGTTCTACATGAATGTAATTGCTTCTCAAATTAACATTTTTCGAATTTAATGCCAAAATTTCTCCAATTCTCAACCCCATATACATTTCAATTAAAAAAGCTGTTTTGTATGGTTCGTCTACAGTAGAAGAATTGATTAAATATTCTGTGAGTTGTTTCTGCTCGTGAATATCTAACGCACGAATTTCTTTATCCTTTTTTACACTTTTAGGAACAACAGTATCATACATCGGATTTTGTAACAAAAACCCTTTATTCATTGCATACCTAAAAGCCTGTGAAAACTGTTCAATAATTTTTCTTATATAAGAGTTACTATAAAAAGTTAAACTATTAAAATAATCTTGTAATTCTTCTGATGTTACTGCGTTAATGTCTTTATGCACAACTTTGCTTTTTTCTATTACATTGAGTGTTGATTTTAGTCTATTGTATCCTGTTTTACCAATCTGGTTAGTAGCAAGCTTCCTTTTTTGTATGAGTAACATAAGCTCAAATATAGGAATACTATTATGCTTAATAAAAATTTCGTTTCCTTTTTGATATTGAATTATTTTCAAATACCTTTTGGCTTCTTCTTGGGTGAGAAAACTTTTTCGCACACGTTTATCTTGTTTAGTCTCTGCGTCTATTATGCTATAAGAAGCTATCCATTTTCCTCTTTCCTTATTATAATATACACTTCCAATTCCAGTATTTTTCTTCCTAGGCATAAAATTTTAAACCCTCCTTTTAGTTTTCCACAAAAGATATGATATAAGAGATATTTTCCAGCATCTTCCGATATTTATAGAAGGAAAGTCATCGCGTTTAAAGACAGCATAAGCCATGTTTTCACCTATTTTTAGGTCTTTAGCAACATCTTGTACGGTTAAATTATAAAATGGGTTTGAGACCTTTTTAATCGCTTCCATCATCATCAATTCATCTAGTGAATATATTTTTTTTTCATTTGTTTCGATATTCTCATTTATATTTTCCATTTTCTACCACCACCTTTACTAACTTTTTGAACTTTATATATCGTAGCTAGGTTATTCTTAAAATGCTCAATTCCTTTGCTTCTTAGTCTTATAGCTTCTTTCTTTTGTAGCTTTAATCTTCTACAGATGTCGTTTAATCTAACATTTTCAACATATGCTAGATACAACACTTTTCTTTCAAGCAATGGAACAATTTTCATAGCTAAATAGTAAGTTTCATCTGTAAAGATATTTTCGAGGTGATTTATAGTTACATCTACATTGTCTGCTTGCTGCATTAGATTTACATACGATGCCTTATCAATGCAGGCAACTATTTTGTCATTAGGTAGTTGAATATGTGAGTCATCTTTTGAGTGCTTAAGATTTGTTTTGTTTTTAGTTTGCATACTTTCATCTCCTACATTCAAATTAGACTTCCGGAAATCTTTAGTTGTTCGAACTAATTATATTGTACAAGGAAAAACATGAAAAATGTGGTTTTGTAAGAAAATATATGAAAATGTAAGAAAAAAAATGAATTTGTAAGAATTTGTAAGAAAATTGAAAAGAGAGCGTGGCTTGTAACAGCTGAGGGAGAAAAGGTACAGAGATTTTTGAAAAGAATTTACGTATACACAAAAACCAC